>JANTFN010000005.1 GCA_024763435.1 Thermodesulfobacteriota bacterium
CGGGACAAGATCCCTTACGTTTCCGCGTCTTATTCGGCGCATTTAACGGACGCAAAAAAGACCCCTTATAACCTTTTCTTTTCCTCTGACTATTCAACCAACGCGCGTGCCTGCCTGACAGCATGGTATGACAAGGTCTGGAAACCCAAGAACCTGAAGCGCAAACCCCGGCTTGCCTGCTGCTTCATGTTTGCGTCTCCTTACTGCAGCGCGCCAATCAAGGCCCTCAAGGATCAGGCGAAGCTCCTCGGCTTTGAAGTGGGTCCCGATCAGGATGTGTCCCTGTTTGCGCTTGATACGAAGAGTCAGATACTGACGTTGAAAAAATTCAAGCCCGATGTTGTGTGGCATGGAAATACCGTCATGTCGGTTGCAGCAACCCTGCGGGATGCCTATTCCCTGGAACTGGGTGCGAGCTGGATTATTAATAACTGGGGATTTAACGAGAATCTTCCGAAGCTTGCCGGAAAGGCAGCTGAGGGTGCGATTGGCGCGACACCCTGTGCTTTTTTTGGGCAGAAATCCGACAACATGGATGTTGTTGTCAAGTACGCGAAAAAATACAATCCAGGTGTGCCTCTGGACAAACGGATGATTTGCTCGATCCAGGCCTGGGGTGACGCTCTGATCCTGTGGGAAGCCATGAAACGCGCGGATAAGGCCGGTGATTTGAGCGGTTCCGGAATCCTTACGAAGGGATTCGAAACCATGAGGAATTTTCACATCGGCCTGGGTGCCAGTGATGTGACCTATACCAAGACGGATCACCGCCCCGCGACAGGGTGCTGGATACAGCAATACAAAGGCGGTAAATTCGTAAGGCTCGAAAATGTTAATCTAAAACAGCGTTGGCCCAAGAAGTGGGCAAAGGCATGGCTGGGCTGGTAAGAAACCGGTCGAATTGTGAATCTTTGATCCATGGAGGAAGATCGTTTGGATAAAAAAGAACCAATCCTGAAGATCAACAACATTGAAGTCAAGTACCATGAAGTCATCCTGGTTCTGAAAGGGGTTTCCATTGAAGTCCCGGAGGGTGGTATTGTTGCCCTCCTTGGCGCGAACGGGGCTGGCAAAAGCACCACGCTGAAGGCCATTTCCGGTCTCCTCAAACATGAGGACGGCGAGGTTTCGGATGGCTCGATTGAGTTTATGGGAGAACGCATCCACAAAAAACGAGCCGTCGAAATCGCGCAGATGGGAATTGTTCAGGTGATTGAAGGCCGACGGATTTTTGAACACCTGACGGTGGAGCAGAACCTGATTGTCGGCGGCCACATGCGCAAGAAAGGCGCTATGTCCGTCAAGGATCGGCTTGATATGGTCTATCACTATTTCCCGAGGCTGAAGGAAAAACGCAAGGAAATTGCCGGATTCGTCAGCGGCGGGGAACAGCAGATGACGGTCGTCGGTCGCGCTCTGATGACGCATCCCAAGTTGATGCTTCTCGATGAACCTTCCATGGGTCTCGCACCGCTTTTGATTCACGAGATTTTCGAGATTATTACCCGGCTTCATGAGGAAGAAAAAATTTCGATTCTCCTCGTGGAGCAGAATGTCAAGCTGGCCCTGAATGTTGCGCCCTATGCGTATGTCCTTGAAAACGGGCGTATTGTCCTCGATGATACCTCGGAAAAACTGATGGAAAATGAAGACATCAAGGATTTCTATCTCGGACTAACCGATGTCGGCGGGCGGAAGAGCTTCAGGGATGTAAAACATTACAAACGACGGAAACGTTGGTTAACTTAAAAGAAAAGGGGTAAACGATGAAAAAAAGATGGAGCCCGATGAAGACAGTTATAGGTGGTGTTATGGGTATCCTGCTTCTCGTTGGGATGGTGGGTTGTGCCACCACCCAGGGAGCGGGCAGCGCGAGTGTAACCAGTATTCAACCGCCGGTAGTCAAACTGAGTGAGGTTCAGCTTGCCCATTACTGGGGCTGGTACTATTTTTCAAAAAAGATTAAACCCACAAAGGGAAAAGCGGGCAATTACGGAGCCCCGATGGACCTTGCCTTTGTGTTTGAGATTACAAATCCCAATTCCTTCCCGGTCCAGCTTGACGGATTCAAATTCACTGTCGCTTTTGAAGAATTTGATGTCAATACGCTCAATGCCTTTGAAACGATGTGGATACCGGCCGGTAAAACCAATGAGTTTGTCGTTCACGGAATGTTTGACGGCAGAACATCGCTGTTAAGCCTTCTGGTGACAGGGGGATTCAAACTCAAGGCTAAGAAAATGAATGTCTGGCAGCAACTGGAAAAATGGTGGACAGGCATCGCGACCTTCTCATTTCCCATTTCGGTTAAAGAAGGAGCGGCCACGTTTCGCGCTGGCGGAAAATCAATCGTAACAGGATTTGGCGGAAAATTTCCGCAATAGGCTAACAGTTTGGAGAGGGAGGATTTCTCCCTCTCCTGCTATATTTAAGCACTGTTTAACCATTTTATTTTTCTCTTGAATAAGAGAAAAATTCTGGTATGTATTGGACTATGAAATTAATATAAACATACGAAGAAGCGTGGAGTGAAATTTTTTATTTTATCACTTGTTGCCAGTTAACGTAAGGTGTTATGGAAAAAGAAAGACAGTACCAGATAGGTGAATTAGGGAGCCTTCTCGACATGAGCCCGAGGACAATACGCTACTACGAGGAGGTTGGGCTTCTGAATTCCATTAAGAGGATTGAAGGGGCCAAACGGGTTTACACGGGACAGGACCTGAGACGACTTCGTTTTATTAAACGTTTGAAGCTCCTGGGACTAACGCTGGTGGAGATGAAGGAGCTGGAAGATATTTACCGTATTCATAAGACAAATAAAAAAGTCCTCCCGAAATTGCTTGAACTCCTGGAAAGGCGGATGGCCGAAATTGATGAACGTGTTGGAAGCCTGAAAAAATTAAAGACGGAGATCCTCAGCTATCAGGAAAAAATAAAGGACAAGCTTCAGGAAGGATAAAGGAGGAAAAGTGGAAGAAGTTGTTATTATCAGTGCCGTTCGAACCCCGATTGGTAATTTTATGGGGGGTCTGTCTTCTTTCAGTGCGACGCAGTTAGGGGCCATGGTGATTCGTGAGGCTGTAACCCGGGCGGGGATTGAAGATGCCCTTGTGGATGAGGTTATCATGGGGAACGTCCTCCCCTGCGGGCTGGGCCAGAACCCCGCGAGGCAGGCCATGCTTCAGGCGAAAATCCCGGTTGAGGCCGGCGCGTTAACCGTGAACAAGGTTTGCGGATCAAGCCTGAAGGCAGTCATGCTGGCGGCGCAGGCCATCCAGGTCGGCGACGCGGAGGTTGTGGTTGCCGGGGGGATGGAATGTATGTCCAACGCCCCCTATTATCTCGAAAAGGCGCGGCGGGGATACCGCCTGTGGGACGGAAAGCTTGTGGACGGGATGGTTCATGACGGGTTGTGGGATGTTATCAATGACTACCACATGGGGTATACCGCGGAACTGGTGTCTGAAAAATTCGGGATTACCAAAGAGGCCCAGGATTCATTTTCCCTTGAATCCAACCAGAAGGCCATAGATGCCATCGAAAGAGGGGCGTTTAAGGAAGAAATTATGCCGGTAGAGGTGAAATCCAGGAAGGGCGTGACTGTCATGGACACGGATGAAGGCCCCCGGAAGCCGGACCCGGAGAAGATCAAGAAACTGGCCCCCGTTTTCAAAGAGGGCGGGCTGGTCACAGCGGGAAATTCATCAAAACTGAGTGACGGGGCCTCCGCGGTTGTGGTGATGTCCGCCTCGAAGGCAAAGGCACTGGGCCTGCGGCCCATGGTCAGGGTCCTCTCACAGGCCGCGGCGGGTGTGCCCCTTGAGGATGTACTGGTTGCACCCATTAAGTGTATTCCAAAGGTATTAAAGAAGGCGGGGTGGACGATTGCGGACGTCGATCTGTTTGAAATCAACGAGGCCTTTGCCGCGTCAACTGTCGCGATTTTCAGGACCCTGGAAATACCGGAGGAAAAGGTGAATGTTCATGGCGGTGCTGTTGCCCTCGGGCATCCCATCGGTTGCAGTGGCGCGCGTGTCTTAACCACGCTCCTTTACGCGATGAAGGAGAAGGGTGCGGAGAAGGGCCTTGCGACCCTCTGCCTCGGTGGCGGAGAAGCGGTGGGCCTGACGGTCCAACAGATTTAAAACTTTAATGACAGAGGAGGATAAAAATGGCTATTAAAACAATAGGTGTCGTTGGCGCGGGACAGATGGGAGGTGGGATTGCCCAGGTTGCGGCCGGTTCCGGGTTTGAGGTAATCATGTCCGATATTAAGGATGAATTTGTCGAGCGGGGCAAAAGTGCCATCGCCAAAAGCCTTGACCGATTTGTTAAAAAGGGGAAACTGACCCAGGAAAGTAGAGACGAAACCATGGGTCGAATTACAGGGACTTCAGACCTGTCGATGATGAAAAACGCGGATTTTGTCGTAGAGGCCGCTACGGAGAATGAAGGCCTGAAACTTGGCATCTTCAAGCAACTCGATGGCCTGTGCGGCGGTGATGTGATTCTTGCCTCAAACACAAGCTCGATTTCCATTACCCGAATCGCGGGCGCGACCGGAAGGCCCCGTCAGGTAATCGGGATGCACTTCATGAACCCGGTTCCGATGATGAAACTCGTTGAGGTGATCCGGGGACTGGAAACAAGCGATGAGACCTACGAAACGGTCGAAAAGCTGGCGAAGGATCTGGGAAAAACACCGGTTGTTGCGAATGACTTTCCCGGATTTATCTCGAACAGGATTCTCATGCCTATGATTAACGAGGCCATCTATACCCTGTTTGAGGGGGTCGGGACCCCCGAAGCGATTGATGAAATTATGAAACTGGGAATGAATCATCCCATGGGGCCCCTGACACTTGCGGACCTCATCGGGCTGGATACCTGCCTCGCCATTATGAATGTTCTCTATGATGGGTTCGGAGACCCGAAATATCGTCCCTGCCCGCTGTTGAAGAAGTATGTGGATGCCGGGTTCCTCGGAAGAAAGGTTGGGAGAGGATTCTACGCGTACGAATCGTAAGGAGCATGAGTCATGATTTTTGATTTAACCTCCGAACAGGAGATGGTTCAGCACATGGCGCGGGATTTTGCAGAAAAGCATCTGCGTCCTGTGGCGGAAGAGATTGATAAAACAAAGGCATTTCCCTTTGAAAATCTCAAAAAGATGGCGCAACTGGGCCTGATGGGGATGAATATCTCTATAGATTACAAAGGGTCTGAAGTTGGAGTTGTTACCTACAGCCTCGCTATTACGGAGATTGGAAAGGCCTGCGCGGCCACGGGTGTTACCACCTCCGTGACCAATATGGTGGCCGAGGTGATTCAGGAATTTGCCACCGAAGAGATCAAAAAGACCCACCTGCCCAGGATTTGTGACGGGACCTATCCCGCCGGGTCTTTTGCCCTTACGGAACCCGGCGCGGGTTCGGACGCGGCGAGTATCCTGACGACCGCCGAAAAAGACGGGGACGGCTACCGTATCAACGGGACCAAAACGATGATTACAAGCGGCGAACATTCCGGAATTACTGTGGTCTGGGCTGTAACGGACAAGACCGCCCGCAAGGGAAAGGGCATCAGCGCCTTTGTTGTGGAAAAGGGGCGAGAGGGGTTCCGCGTTGGAAAAAACGAGGAAAAATTGGGGCAGCGGGCCTCAAGTACAAACGAGCTCATTTTTGAAGACTGCCGGGTGCCGATGGAAAATCTGCTGGGTAAAGAGGGGGACGGTTTCAAGATTGCCATGATGGAACTGGATGGCGGACGGATTGGTATTGGATCTCTGGCCCTTGGTATCGGTTTGGAGGCCATAGAATATGCCACGGCGTATGTGAAGGACCGGGAACAGTTCGGAAAGTCGCTGTCCAACTTTCAGGCCATCCAGTGGATGATTGCCGATTCCTACACGGAACTGGAGGCCGCGCGGTTGTTACTCCTCCGTGCCGCCTACCTGAAAGAAAATGGCCGGAAGTTTACCAAAGAGGCCTCTATGGCGAAGGTCTTTGCCAGCGAAGCTGCCCGGCAGGTCGCGATTCGGTCGATTCAGATGCTTGGCGGCTACGGGTACACAAAGGATTATCCCGTGGAACGGTTTTTAAGGGATGTCATCGTGACCACGCTGTATGAAGGGACCTCGGAGGTCCAGAGAATGGTCATCGCCCGTGAAATCCTGCGGGGAGGGTAAAAGTGGAAGAAGAACAACAGCAGCCATTGGCCGAGCGCCTCGATCTCTTTTCCTGTATTCAGTGCGGGAAATGCACGGGGGGATGTCCGGTATCCATTAAATCACCCCTAAACATCCGCCGTGTTGTCCGGGAATCTTCTGTTCGTGACGAGTTAAGCGGGTTCATGAGCCGTATTGAACTGTGGGATTGCACAACATGTTCTACCTGCGCGATTCGATGTCCGCGGGGGCTTCGTCCCGTGGATGTGGTTATTGGCCTCCGGGAAATGATGATTGAAGAAGGGCGCATTGACAAAACGATTATCGACGCGCTGGATGGTGCTTATAAATATGGAAACCCGTGGGGCAGGGCCAAAAATAAGCGTGCCGAGTGGGCGCAGGACCTTGATATTCCGAATGCCCTCGAAATGGACCCCGGGCAGGTCCTCTATTTCGTCTGCTGCGCGGCCTCCTATGATCCGAGGGTGCAGGAAATAGCGCGGTCTCTTGTCAAAGTACTCCGCGCGGCGGCGGTTCCCTTTGGGATTCTGGGAAACAAGGAAACCTGCTGCGGCAGCGAGATCCGACGGATGGGAGAGGCGGGCCTTTTTGAGATGCTGATGGAAGAGAATATGAAGAATTTCTCGAAGGTTGATCCGCGTGTCATTGTAACCACCTCGCCTCACTGCATGAATGCCCTGAAAAACGAGTACGAGGGGCTGACCACGGATGTCCTGCATTACAGCCAGTTCGTGTGGGAACTTCTCTCTGCGGAAAAACTTGACCTGAAGACCCCGGTGCCCATGAAGGTCACCTATCACGATCCCTGCTTCCTGGGGAAACAGAACGGGGTTTTTGATGAACCAAGATGGATTATTGGAAAGATTCCCGGCATTGAGTTTACAGAATTTGGGCGCTGCAGGGAAAACAGCCTCTGCTGTGAAGGTGGCGGGGGGCGGATGTGGACAGAGGGGACCGGTGCCGGAGAGCGCCTCTCCGAGGTTCGCGTGAAAGACGCGGTGGACATGGGGGCCGAGGCGATTATCACGGCCTGCCCGTTTTGTCTGCTGACGTTGGAGGATGCCGTCAAGACGACGGGAAATGAAGAAAAAATAAGAATTATTGACCTGATGGAACTGTTGGCCATGACCCTGGAAGGAGATGCGGAAACAGGCGATGTCTCCTGAAAACGGTTCTGTGTATCGCAAATGGAGGAGAGGGTTTAGACAGAATTTTTACAAAGTAGTCGAAAAAGGAGAAACGTATGGATATTATCGTATGCATTAAACGGGTGCCGGAAACGGCGGAAGCGGATATTGTCCTTGATGCCGGGAAAAAGGGAATTGACACGGACGGCATGGTGTTTTCCATTAATGAATGGGACAACTACGCCGTAGAGGCCGCGATTCAATTGAAAGAGGCACAGGGCGGAAAGATAACGGTTGTGTCGGCTGGGCCGGAGGAGAATAACGAGGTCCTACGCCGTGCCCTTGCCATGGGCGCGGACGACGCCATCCGCTTGACAGACCCTGCCTTTGAGGGGTCCGACGCGATTGCCATGGCCCGGATTCTTGCCGCGGCCATCAAGGATATCCCTCATGACCTTATTCTTACTGGCGTGCAGGCGGATGATGACGGATTTGGTGGCACGGGGGTGGCGCTGGCCGAGATGCTGGGCCTGCCTTATGCGGCACTGGTTACGGATATCCAGCTTGACGGGGATACCCTGACCGTGCACCGTGAACTCGAAGGGGGCTTGGAAGAGGTTACGGCCGTAAAGATGCCGGCCCTCCTGACAATTCAGACAGGGATCAATGAACCAAGATATGTGTCGATTATGGGGATTCGAAAGGTTGCCAAAAAGGAGATAGCGGAAAAAAGCGCGGGCGATCTTTCCCTCTCCGGAGATGATATTGGCGTGAAGGGCTCTCTCAGCCAGATTGAAGGACTTTTCTTCCCGCCTGTGGGAGAGGGCGCGGAAATAATAGAAGGAACGATGGATGAAAAAGCTGAAACGCTTGTTAAGATTTTGAAAGAGCGGGGAGGGATAGCGTAAATGAAAAAGATAGCTGTTCTGGTAGAACACCGGCAAGGAGAAATAAGAGAAATTACCTTTGAAATGCTGGGAAAGGCCCATCAACTGGCGGGAAGCGATGATGAGGTTCAGGCCCTGTTTCTCGGAGACACCTCTCAGAAGGAACTTGTAGCAAAGGTTTCACCCCACGCGCATACAACGCTGGCTGTTTATGATGCCGCGCTCAAAGATTTTGAACCTCTGAGGTACGGCAGCGCGCTTGAAGCTGTGTTGTCCAACGCCGATTGTGACTTGTTGTTGATGGGACAGACAGCTTTTGGCATGGACCTGGCGCCGGCCCTTGCGGCAAAGATGACGATGCCTTTTACCAGTGATGTGGTGGATATCGAGATTTTAGACGGGGGTGTGAAGGCAACCCGACAGATGTACAGCGGCAAGGTGAGCGCGGCCGTTTCCCTGAAAGAAGCACCGAAGCGGCTGCTGACCGTCAGGGCCGGGGCCTTTCCCGCCGAGGATGTCCCGGAGGTTTCGGGAGAGGTTCGGGAGATTGCGTGGTCGGTGGACGGGGATTTCGCCGTTAGAAAATTTCTTTCGTATATCGAGGCGGCTGTCGGAGATGTGGATATCACGCAGGCGGATGTGCTTGTTTCCGTCGGCAGGGGGATCAAGGACGCGGACAATATCCCCGTCGCGCAGGAATTGGCCGACGCGCTGGGCGGCGTGGTGTCCTGTTCCCGCCCCGTGGCGGACAAAAAATGGCTCCCCAAGGAACGTCAGGTAGGGACATCGGGAAAGACGGTCAAGCCGAGGGTGTATATTGCCCTGGGTATCAGCGGCGCCTTCCAGCACCAGGCGGGGATGAAGGGGGCAGCAACCATTATTGCCGTCAACAAAGATCCCAAGGCCCCCATCTTCAGCATTGCTCACTTTGGGATTGTGGATGACCTTTTCAAGGTCCTCCCTGCGTTGACGGAGAAGGTCAGGGAGCTTAAGGGCTAAAGGCTAGAGGTAAGATATTTGGTAATCAAGTTGTTGAATAATAAAGGGGAGAATTGATGGACTTTGAATTAGATCTGGAGCAAAAAGAGATCGTCAAGGCCGCGAGGGAATTTGCGGAAGGGGAATTTGATCCGCAACTGGCCTTTGAGTTGGAAAAAACGCATACCTTTCCCGCCGATATCCGCAGGAAGGCCTGTAAACTCGGATTTGTCGGGATTCACTTCCCGGAAGAATATGGCGGCCAGGGATATGGGATTATGGAAAACGCCCTGATTGTTGAAGAATTCTGCCGGCGGGATTCCGGGATCGGGAGTGCGGTTGTCCTCTCTGACTTTTCTTCCGAGGTTGTGATGCGCTTTGGCTCAGAGGCCCAGAAGAAGGCGTATCTGCCCAAAGTGGCATCGGGCGCGTATATCTCCGGCGGGGGATATACCGAACCCGATCACGGCAGCGATATTACCTTTATGAATACCACGGCGGTTCGAGACGGGGATTCTTACGTGATTAACGGATCCAAGACCTTTATTACCAACGGTGGGATTGCGCAGTTTCTGATTGTCCTGTGCCAGACGGACGAAAACGCCTCTCCACCCTACAGGGGACAGAGTACCTTTATTGTGCCTACCGACGTGGATGGCTTTGAGGCCGTGGAAATTGAGGACAAGATGGGGCTTAAGATGACATCCACCGCCGAGATTTATTTTAACAATGTCAGGATACCAGCGGACGCGTTGATTGGCGAGGCGGGAAAAGGGTTTTATCAGGTCCTGGAATTTTTTGATGAAAGCCGCGTGGAAATTGCCGCTCAGGCCCTTGGCATCGCCCAGGGGGCCCTCGACCGGACCATTGCCTACATCAAGGATCGTTCCCAGTTCGGTAAAAAGATTGCCGCGTTCCAGGTCAACCAGCATAAAATCGCGGATATGGCGACCCGCGTGGAGCTGGCAAGGCTGATGGTTTACAAGGCGGCATGGAATTATGATAAGGGACGGATTGACCCGACCCTGACCTCCATGGCCAAGATGACCGCGGGGCAGGCGGCTGTCTATGTGGCCGATGAGGCCATTCAGATGCACGGCGGTTATGGCTATATCATGGAAAATGAGGTTGAGCGGTTCTATCGGGACGCCAAAATCACCGAGATCTACGAGGGAACGCGCGAGATTCAGAAGAACACCATTTCTTCCGGGATTGTTGGAAGGTACAAATAAAATCGGCCAGGGGAGATTCGTTCGCGTATGTGGGTTGAAAACAGGCAAACCCTGAAACGGGGCAGCAGGTGAAAGAGGTTCTTGTCATAGGGGCTGGAATCGCGGGAATCCAGGCCTCGCTCGATATGGCGGACGCCGGATTTACGGTTCACCTTGTGGAAAAGGAGGCGACCGTGGGCGGGCACATGGCCCAGACGGACAAGGTGTTTCCCACCCTTGACTGCTCGTCCTGTATCCTGACCCCCAAGATGGTCAGCGTGGGGCAGCATCCGAATATCCGCCTCTATACCCTGAGCGAAGTAGGGAAAATTGAAGGCGAAGCGGGCAATTTTACCATAGAGGTCATCAGACATCCGCGGTATGTGGATGAATCGAAGTGTACCGGGTGCGGGGCGTGCGCCGAGGCCTGTGTGATGAAGGGACGGATAAAAAACGCCTTTGACATGGGAATTGGAAAACGCGGGGCCGTCTATATTCCCTTTCCCCAGGCTGTTCCGCTGAAATACACCATTGACCCCGAAACGTGTCTGACCCTGAGCAGGGGAAAATGTAAGAAAGGCCCCCCCTGCAAGCTGGCCTGCGCGGCAGAGGCCATCAATTTTGAAGATACGGAGAAGACTGTTACGCTTCGGGTGGGTGCCATTGTCATCGCCACGGGGTATGACCCCTTTGATCCGAAACTGAAACCCGAATATGGATATGGAAAATACCCGGAGGTCCTGACGGCCCTTGAGGTAGAGCGTCTGTGCAGTGCTTCCGGCCCAACACTTGGCGAGATTATTGTTAACGGCAAGAAACCGACGAAGGTCTTTTTTATTCACTGTGTCGGTTCGCGGGACCACACGGTGGATAATCTCTATTGTAGCCGGGTCTGCTGCATGTTTACGGCAAAGCAGGCGCATCTTGTGAAAGACAAGGTTCCAGACGCGAAGGTGACCGTTACGTATATTGATATCCGGGCCTTCGGCAAAGGATATGAGGAATTTTATAACCGCGTGCAGAGCGAGGGTATCATTTACCGGCGCGGGGTCATTTCCGAGGTCTTCAAAAAAGGCGATAAACTCTTTGTGCGGGGAGAGGACACCCTGCTCGGAGAGACCTACGAGGAAGTAGCGGATATGGTCGTTCTCGCGGCGGGACTTGTGCAGCGGAAAGAGGGGCTTGAGATTATCAGGAAACTGGGGGTTCAGACCGGTGAGGACAGGTTTTTTACCGGGCCGTCTCCTCTGGACCCTGTTGAGACGGGCCTTCCCGGTATCTTTCTTGCGGGGTGTTGCGTAGGCCCCAAGGATATTCCGGATACGGTGGTTCAGGCAAGCGGGGCCGCCTCCCGCGCGATGTCTGTTCTGGCGGCAGCAACTTCAGGGGGAAACGGGTAGATGCGTATCGGGGTTTATGTCTGTCATTGCGGGACCAACATTGCCGCCACGGTGGATGTCGCGGCGGTCAGGGATTACGCAAAGACCCTCCCGGACGTTGTGCATGCCAGGGATTACCAGTATATGTGCTCGGATCCCGGCCAGGAGATGGTGCGGGAAGATATCATTGAGTATCACCTTGACCGGGTGGTGATTGCTGCCTGCTCTCCGAGAATGCATGAAGGGACGTTCCGGAAGGTCATGGAAAAGGGCGGCATTAACGCCTATTTTTTCGAGGAGGCGAACATCCGGGAGCAGTGCTCCTGGGTGCACTCGGATCGGGAAGTTGCTACCGGGAAAGCCAAAGAGCTTGTCGCGGCAGCCGTGTCACGGGTTCATCTCCAGGAGGCTTTACAGGAAAAAGAGGCCAGCGTCATCCCCGCCGCCCTTGTGATTGGGGGGGGAATTGCCGGAATGACAGCGGCAAAAGACCTTGCGGAATCGGGATTTCGGGTGACCCTCGTGGAGAGGAAACCGGCCCTCGGGGGGCATGTGGCTAAATGGACCACTACCTTTCCCCACATGATGGAGGCACAGGAGTTTCTAACGCCTCTGCGGGAAAAGGTAACCGCCCATCCCCTTATTGACGTGATGACCCATGCCGATCTTGTTGACCTTCAGGGGTTTGTTGGAAATTACGAGGCCCGAGTCAGAATCAACCCGGTGTTTGTGGACGGAGATGCCTGCACGCGGTGCGGAAAATGTGTCGAGGCCTGCCCGGTGAACCTTCCGGATGAAGAAACGTGGTTTCTGACGCAGAGAAAGGCCGTTGTTCTGCCACCGCCGCCCCTTTATCCCGATACGGCAGTGATTGACGCGGAACATTGCCGCCATTTTACGGAAGATGCCTGTCATGCCTGCGCGGATGCCTGCCCGGAGCAGGCCATCAGGTTTGATAATGCCGTGGCGGAGAAGACCGTGACGGCGGGGGCTGTTATTGTTGCAACGGGGTATGAACTGTTTGATCCCGTCAGAAAACCGGAGCTGAATTATGATAAAATTCCCACGGTAATAACCGGCCCCCAGTTGGAGCGGCTTCTTGATAAAAATGGCCCCACGAACGGGGAACTTGTTTTAGACGGACGGCGCCCTGAGAAAATTACCTTTATCCATTGCGTCGGGTCCAGGGATGAGACAGTTGGTAATCTCTATTGCAGCCGGGTCTGCTGCATGTTTACGGCCAAGCAGGCGCGGGTTGTCCGAGAGCGCTATCCCGATACGAGGATCCGGGTTTGTTACATGGATATGCGGACTTTCTGCCGGGGATGTGAAGAATTCTACAACGATGTTCAACACATGGGAATCTATTATACCCGTGGGATGGTTTCCGAGGTCTTTCTGAGAAACGGGCACCCCGTCGTCAGATTCGAGGATACTTTTCTCGGGGAGGTTATGGAAGAGGAGACCGACTGGGTTGTTCTCGCGGTGGGGATGGAACCGCCGGAAGGGAGTGACGAAATCCAGAACCTGCTGAAGCTCTCCAGATCCGCGGACGGGTTTTTCCTCGAGGCCCATCCCAAGTTACGGCCCGTGGATACGGATACAGACGGCATTTTTCTCGCTGGATGCTGCCAGGGACCGCGTGATATTGCCGATACGGTTTCTTCCGCCCATGCCGCGGCGTCCCGTGCCGCGATTCCGCTTTTCGCGGGAAAGGTGGCTATTGACCCCATCGTGGCGGAGGTGGATACCGAGGTCTGCGCGGGGTGCGCGCTGTGTGAAGAGGTGTGTGTCTACGGTGCCCTCAAACTTGATGAACGGTTAAAGAAAATGACCGTTAACGAAGCCGTTTGCAAGGGGTGCGGCGCGTGCAGCGCGACTTGTCCCTCAAGCGCCATTAAACTGAAAAATTTCAAGAACAACCAGCTTCTGGCCCAGATAGACGCCCTTTGTGTCAAGGGGGGAGGCGCATGAGCGAGACGGGGATGGTCCAGGTCTATACAGGGGCCGGAAAGGGAAAGACAACCGCCGCCCTTGGCCTCGCCGTTCGCGCGATTGGGCAGGGGCTGACCGTTCACATAATTCAATTCATGAAGGGAAATATTGATTACGGGGAGCTGAAAACGGCAAGGCGGCTCGCCCCTGACCTGACCATCACCCAGATGGGGCGGGAGACCTTTGTGGACCGGGAACATCCGGACGAGATTGACCGGCAGTGGGCGGAAAAGGGCATGGCCCTGGCGCGGGAATTGGTGCGCGATCGGGCGTGCGATGTTCTGATTCTCGATGAAATTAATGTGGCGATGGATTTCAAGCTTGTGACTGAGGGCGAGGTCCTGAAACTTATTCAGGAAAAGCCCGAAACGATGGAAATGATTCTGACGGGGCGCTATGCCCCCGTAGCGGTGATTAAGGTGGCGGACCTTGTAACCGAGATGCTTGAGATAAAGCATTATTATCATGAAGGAGTGGAAGCCCGCCGAGGGTTTGAATTGTAGCGGCCGCGAAAAGGCCTTTAAGTGTAAGAGAGGTAGGGAGTATGGGGAAAGAAGATAAACCGAAAACAATCGGAGACAAAAAGACGCTGTGGGAGCAGGCGTATCGGGAAGAAACGGCCCGGCATCCCGAGCGGCTGGAGCGATATTCCACGGTATCGGACCAGGAGATAGGGGCCCTCTATACACCGGAATCCACCGAAAAACTGGATTATGAGCGTGACCTGGGATACCCGGGGCAATATCCCTACACGCGGGGGGTCCACACCTCAATGTACCGGGGACGCCTGTGGACCATGCGGATGTTTTCCGGCCTGGGGAGTGCCGGCGATACGAATCAGCGGTTTCATTATCTCCTGAAGCACGGGGAAACAGGCTTGAGTATTGCCTTTGATATGCCGACGCTGATGGGCTATGACTCGGATCATCCAATGTCACGGGGAGAGGTCGGAAAGTGCGGGGTGGCCATCGATTCCCTTGCCGATATGGAACGCTTGTTTGAAGGGATTTCCCTTGACGAAGTAACGACCTCCATGACGATTAACCCGCCTGCCGCGATTATGCTTGCCATGTATATCGCCGTGGCGGAAAAACAGGGGGTTTCAAGGGACAAAATCGGAGGGACGATTCAGAATGATATGCTGAAGGAATTCATTGCCCAGAAGACTTTCATGCTGCCTCCGAAGCCTTCCATGCGGATTATTGTGGATACCATCGAGTTTTGTACAAAAGAGGTACCGCGCTGGAATACCATCAGCATCAGCGGCTATCATATCCGGGAAGCCGGTTCGACAGCGGTTCAGGAACTGGCCTTTACCCTTGCGGACGGGATTGCCTATGTCCAGGCGGCTGTTGACCGGGGGCTCGACGTGGACGCGTTCGCGCCGAGGTTGTCCTTCTTTTTTAATGCCCATATCGATTTTTTTGAGGAAATAGCGAAATACCGCGCGGCGCGGCGGATATGGTCGCGTGTGATGAAGGAACGTTTTCATGCTCGGAATCCGCGTTCCTGGATGCTCCGATTTCATACCCAGACGGCGGGGTGTTCCCTGACCGCGCAGCAGCCTTACAACAACGTGGTGCGAACGGCTTATGAGGCCCTGTCGGCCGTCCTGGGGGGAACTCAGTCCCTGCATACCAATTCCCTTGACGAGGTTCTTGCCCTTCCCTCCGAGCAATCGGCAACCATTGCCCTCCGTACCCAGCAGATTATCGCGGAAGAGACCGGCGTGACGAATACGATTGACCCGCTGGCCGGGTCCTATTTTGTGGAAACGCTGACCGACAGGATGGAACAGCAGGCGATGGCCTATATTGAAAAAATTGACGAGATGGGCGGAGTTGTCGAGGCCATCGAACGGGGCTATCCGCAGGGAGAAATCGCGAATGCCGCCTATGACTACCAGCGGCAGGTGGATGATGAAAAAAAGATTATTGTCGGTGTGAACCGGTATGCCAGTGACGCGGAGACTTCCATCGAAACTCTGAAGATCGACGAGTCCGTGGAAACCCAGCAGGTAGAGCGCCTGAAGGCCCTGAAGGCGAAGCGGGACAACGATACTGTCAAAAAGACCCTCGGCGCCCTCAGAAACGCGGCCCAGGGAGATGAAAACCTGATGCCCCGCCTTATTGATGTGGTCAAGGCGTATGGAACCGAGCAGGAGATCTGTGATGTTTTTCGCGAGGTATTCGGGACCTATCGTGACCCCGGGATGTTTTAAAAGGAGGATGTATGGCGGTTAAACGCAGAATAAGGGTACTGGTGGCCAAACCGGGCCTGGATGGACACGACCGCGGCGCCAAGATTATCGCGCGGGGATTCAGGGATGCCGGTTTTGAAGTGATTTATACCGGGCTGCACCAGAGTCCCGAGCAGATCGTGGAGGCGGCCATTCAGGAGGATGTAGACGTGATCGGTATGAGCAGCCTGGCGGGGGCCCACAATCATCTTTTCCGGGAGGTGCTGAAGCTGCTCGCCGAAAGAGGGGCGGCGGATATTCCCGTCTTTGGCGGGGGAATTATCCCCGATGAAGACATTCCGAAACTGAAAAAAGAAGGAATAAAAGAAATTTTTACGCCGGGGACGAAGGTGGAGGATGTTGTCAGGTGGGTGGAGAAGACTATCCACCCCCGTGAATAAGCCTTTGCGAGGCCGATAAACAGGGATTATTGAAGTAAAAAAAGGAGAAGAAAATGTCACTTTGTTTTGATTTGACAGAAGAGCAGGAAATGTTACGCAATATGGTTCGCCAGTTCGCGGAAAAAGAAATCCTTCCCGTGTGCGTGGAACTGGATGAAAAAGAGGAATTTTCCGTAAAATTGACACGCCGAATGGCGCAGCTTGGCCTTTTTGGCCCCTTTGTTCCGGAAGAATATGGGGGAAGCGATGTTGGCTATCTGTCCTACATTATCTCCGTTGAGGAGATTGCCCGGGTGGATGGCTCCCAGGCGGCAACCCTCGCGGCGGGCGTGTCCCTCGGGATTTCTCCCATTTATTATTATGGGAATGAAGAACAGAAAAAGGAATGGCTGCCCCGTCTCTGCAGCGGGGAGGTCCTGGCCTCCTTTGGCCTGACGGAGCCCAATGCCGGTTCGGATGCCGGGGCGTCCAAAACGAATGCCATCCTGGAGCACGGAAAATGGGTGATTAACGGCAGCAAGATTTTTATTACGAATTCCGCGTCTGAAATAAGCGGGATTTGTGTGGTGCAGGCGGTAACAGGCAAAGGGTCGGACGGCAGGTCAGAACTGAGTTGTATTCTTGTCCCGAACGGCACGGAGGGATTTGAAGCGCGCCCCATGCACGGGAAGATGTGCTGGCGCGCGTCCAATACCGGGGAACTTTATTTCAGTGATTGCGAGGTGCCGGAAAAAAACCTCCTGGGCCGACGCGGAGAGGGGTTTCACCAGATGCTGGCAACGCTCGATGGCGGGCGCCTGAGTATCGGGGCCATGGGGCTTGGCGGCGCGCAGGGGGCCTTTGAATCCGCGTTGAATTATTCAGGTGAGCGGGAGCAATTTGGACGTCCGATTGGATCTTTCCAGGTTAACGCCTTCAAACTGGCGGATATGGCGACGCAGATCGAGATGGCGCGACTGCTCCTCTACAAGGCGTGCTGGCTGCGGGACAACAATCGGGAGTTTTCAAAGGAAGCGGCCATGGGGAAGCTCGTCTGCTCCGAGGTTTTCAGGGAATGCGCGAATAATGCCGTGCAGCTTCATGGGGGCTATGGCCTGATGAATGAGTACCGGGCCGAGAAATTCTACCGGAACCAGAAACTCCTCGAAATCGGCGAGGGGACATCAGAAGTCCAGCGGATTGTCATTGCCCGGCATATCGGCGTGCCCGGCAGGGCATTGTAGAACAGGGGGGAAAGGTCATAAAATGAAAGCGGATGAGTGGGCGAAAAAGATTGTCGGTGGGGATGTTCGCGCGGCCTCTCGCCTGATGCGGGATATCGACGATCGGATGCCCTGGGTCCCGGACGTGATGAAGGCGCTCTATCCCCATACGGGCAGAGCCTATATCATCGGGATTACCGGGTCACCCGGCGTGGGGAAAAGCACCCTCGTGGATTGCCTGATTGAACACTACCGGGCGCGTGACGCGAAGATTGGAGTGGTGGTGATTGATCCCACAAGTCCCTTTACCGGCGGCGCCATTCTCGGGGATCGAATCCGGATGCAGCGTCACAGCACCGACAGCGGGGTATTCATCCGAAGCCTGGCCACGCGTGGAAGCATGGGAGGTCTCTCCCGCTCCACGTCCGATATCCTGCGCGTCATGGATGCCATGGGAAAAGATGTTATCCTGCTTGAAACGGTGGGTGTCGGACAGGACGAAGTGGATGTCGTCCACACGGCCCACACCTCCATGATTGTCATGATTCCCGGGCTTGGGGATGATATTCAGGCCATCAAGGCCGGGATTCTTGAGATAGGGGATATTTTTGTGATTAACAAGTGCGAACGTCCGGGCGTCGAGAGGATGGAACGCGAGATTATGATGATGCTGGAGCTTGGCGGGCACCGGGATGACGGCTGGGAACCCGCGATTGTAAAGACCGAGGCGATCAAGGGTGTGGGTGTCAGGGAATTGATGGAAACGATTGTAAGACATCGGACCTTCCGGGAAAGTCCCGAAAAAAAACGGCTCTTTTTACGGAAGGCGCTTCGAATAGAATTGCTCAACAACATCAGGGACCGAATTTCCCAGCGTGTTCTGGAGGAAGTCGGCCAGGAAGAGGGCCTTCTTTCTGCCGTGGATGAAATCATTGCCGGGCGGAAGGATTTGTACAGTAAGTCGGAAGAGATTTTAAATGGTATTTTGTGTGAATAAACGATAGACTGTTAAAAAAGTGATGTTGAACAGGAGGAGACCCCGTGGCATTTGAAAAGAGACGGAAAGAAATTCTTGAGATGAACCGGCTGGCCGAACTGGGAGGCGGTGAGCGATACATTGAATCCCAGCACAAGAAGGGCAAACTTACCGCGCGGGAACGCCTGGACACCCTGCTGGATCCCGGTACATTTGAGGAAATAGATAAACTCGTTGTGCACAAATGCGTCAACTTCGGGATGGAAAACAAGAAATATTACGGGGATGGTGTGGTAACCGGTTACGGGAAGATTCACGGCCGTCCGGTTTATGTTTTTGCCCAGGACTTTACGGTTTTCGGTGGGGCTCTGAGCATGACTTTTGCGGAGAAGGTATGCAAGATTATGGATCTGGCCATGAAAAATGGTACGCCCGTTATCGGCCTGAACGATTCCGGCGGGGCGCGTATCCAGGAGGGTGTTGAAAGCCTTGCCGGCTATGCCCACATTTTTCTGCGGAATACCCTGGCATCGGGTGTGGTTCCCCAGATCTCGGTGATTCTCGGGCCGTGCGCGGGTGGGGCCGTCTATTCCCCCGCCATTACCGATTTTATCCTGATGAGCAAGGAAACGAGCTTTATGTTCATTACCGGTCCCAATGTGATAAAAACGGTGACACACGAGGATGTCACAAAAGATACGCTCGGGGGCGCCATGACCCACAGCTCAAAAAGCGGGGTGGCGCATTTCATGCGCGAAAATGATGCGGAAACAATAGGGCTTGTTCGGGAGCTTTTGCCTTTCATCCCGCAGAATAACCGGCAGAGGGCGCCAAGGCTTTCCTGCGAGGACCCGATCGACCGCAAAAATGACGTCCTGAAAGACCTGATCCCGGAAAATTCCCGTACGCCCTACGATATGCATGTCCTGATCAAAGAGGTTCTTGATAACCATGAATTTCTGGAGGTGCATAAGTATTACGCCCGAAACATGATCGTGGGGTTCGGAAGGTTGAATGGCTATTCTGTGGGAATTGTGGCCAATCAACCGAATTTTCTCGCGGGGTGTCTCGATATTAACGCCTCAAAAAAAGGCGCCCGGTTTGTCCGGTTTTGTGATGCCTTCAATATTCCCATCATTACCTTTGTGGATGTTCCCGGATTTTTACCGGGGACGGCCCAGGAGTTTGGCGGAATTATTAAGCATGGCGCGCAGCTCCTCTATGCCTTCTGCGAAGCAACGGTTCCTAAGATAACCCTGATTACCCGAAAGGCCTATGGCGGGGCGTATGATGTGATGTCTTCCAAACACATTCGCGGGGACATCAATTTTGTCTATCCCTCGGGAGAAGTTGCGGTCATGGGACCCGCAGGTGCCGTGAATATTATCTTCAGAAAAGAGATTGCCGCCGCCGATGACCCCGAAGCCAGGCGGGAAGCGCTTGTCAATGAATATGAAGACAGGTTCGCGAGTCCCTACAAGGCCGCGCAGTTGGGTTTTGTGGACGGAATTATCTTGCCGGAAGAGACGCGACGCAAACTTGTTACCGCACTTGAGATGATCAAGGATAAAGAGGATCAAAATCCGAAAAAGAAGCATGGAAATATTCCCCTGTAAAAATTATCAGGGAGATCCCGAAAAAAAGAAATTAACGGACGGCAGGGCTGAAGCCCTTTGATAAAACCGTCAGGGAGGGAGGACAATGAATGGACCTATGAGAATTCTGCGGTCGGGAAGTATAAAAGGGATGAAAAATGAAGGCCCCGTTTATGCGTGGAAGGAAGGTCGCGCATCCCTCTATCTGGATGAAATAACGTTTGGGGGTTTACAAGGGGGAATTCTGTGCTATTATAATCCTCCCGTGCATCAGGTGGGAAATCCGGGACTGGATGCCTACCATGAAGCCTTGGATGTGGTTTCTGAAAAAATTGGCGTGTGGTCCTTCCTGATTTTTTATGGCGGGTGCGATCCGGTGCACGCGGGGGGGGATTTAAAGGAAAGTCTGAATCGGTTGACGGAGACCAATAAAAAGCGGGAAGAGATGGAAAAGGCAGGTCGGCCGGACGCGGAAATCCAGGCGCTTTACGCGTGGGGGGACAAACGAATTGCTAAGGGTGTCGGGTTGTATCGGAAGGTTCGAACCCTGTCGAAAGAGATGAGAACCCTGGCGATTTGCGGTGGCGGTACCCGCTTTGGGGGATCCGCGGAAATAACGCTCATGAGTGATGTCCTGATTGGCGATTCCCGTTCCGGGATGTGTTTCAGCGAGGCCATGATAGGACTTGTCCCTGGATGGGCAGGTGTAGGCAGGGTTTTTACGAAGGCTGGTGCGATGAATGCGCGCTTTATGGCATCAACGAGCAGAGAGGTGAAGGCGAAAGATTTAAAGGAAGTGGGAATCTACAACATGTTGGTGACGATTGAAACCCCCTTCCCGAAAAAGGAACGTACAGAGGATCCGCAGAAAGACAAAGAAAGATACGCACAGGCCCTTCAGGACCATAACGACGCAATTGGCGAGAAATTGTTAAGCGCAACGCTGGAGCTTGCCGTATGTCCCGCGCACCAGGTCCCCGTGATTACGGGAAAAGACCGGAAAGTGCTGGCGACTGTCAGCGAAATTGAAGCGGAAGTCAACCGGAGAAAAGACCCCGGAACCTATGATGGGTTGTGGGGTAAACCCTTGAAGGAGGTACGGGATGAAATAAAGACGTTGGGAAAGCCGCTTGCCCCTCAGTCGATCGGGGAATTGGAGCGTCTTTTTACAACATATCGTGAAACAAACTTTGATGAAGGCAGGTTTGTTGAGGAAGAGATGCAGGCGGACAGCCGTCTCTACAGGGACCCCCGGTTTCGAAGGGGGATAATAGCAACACTTGAACAGAAAGTAGCAGATTTCAGGGAGGTAAAGGAATGAGGCAGTATTTTGAGAAAATGAATGATTTTGGGAAGCCCTTAAATGAAAAACAGATTGAAAAGATGGCAGAAAATGTCAAGCAGATTAAAGGCGTTGAAGAAGAAGTTGCCAAAGAGGTCGAGCGGGTCAAAAATGCGGGTATCCCTGCGGAAAGGGTCAACAAGCGCGGGCAGATGACGGTATGGCAGCGCCTGGAATATCTGGTTGATCCCGGAACATGGTGCCCTCTGCATACCCTGTTCAATCCGAAAAACAATGAAGAGGGTACCACGGGTGTTATTGACGGCCTGGGGAAAATTTCCGGCCGATGGGCGGTTATCATCGGATTTGACAACAAGGTGATCGCAGGGGCCTGGATTTCAGGTCAGGCGGAAAATATGCTGCGTGTCACGGACATGGCCAAGAGGCTGCATGTTCCGCTTGTCTGGCTTGTCAACTGCAGTGGCGTCAAGCTGACGGAACAGCAGGAAGTCTATGCCGATCGCCGAGGAGGCGGCACCACATTCTACCGCCATGCCGAACTGGAAAAGATGGGAATTCCGGTTCTCGCAGGCGTGTATGGAACCAACCCCGCGGGGGGTGGATATCAGGGGATCAGCCCGACCTATATTGTCGCGCATAAAGATGCGAACATCGCCGTTGGGGGCGGGGGTATCGTTGGCGGCATGAGTCCCAAGGGGCATTTTGACGTGGATGGCGCCATGCAGTTGATTGAAGCCGCCAAACATTTCAAGGCAGTTCCTCCGGGAAGCGTGGGCATCCACCACGATGTGACCGGCTTTTTCAGAGAGGTTCATGAAACGGAAGAGGGTGTTCTCGATGCGCTGAAACGGCTTGTCAAGGATATGCCCGCTTATAATCCTGATTTTTTCCGGGTTGCGGAACCGAAGGAACCCAAGCTTGCTCCGAAGGAAATCAATCAGATTATTCCCTTCAACCAGAAAATGGTTTACAGTGTTGAAGAAGTTATTGCCAGGCTCGTGGATGGCAGCGAGCATATGGAATTTCGTCCCGGCTATGGGCCTGAAATCTATACAGGACTGGCGAAGGTGGATGGCTTCCTGGTCGGCGTGGTTGGAAACCGCCAGGGCTTTCTCGGCAGGGATTATCCCGAATACGCCGAGGGAAAATATATGGGCGTCGGCGGCAAGTTTTACCGCCAGGGTCTCATCAAGCTGAACGAATTTGTTTCCCTCTGCGGACGCGACCGGATTCCGATGATCTGGTTTCAGGACACCTCCGGAATTGACGTGGGTGATATTGCTGAAAAGGCGGAGCTTCTCGGGCTTGGGCAGGCACTGATTTACTCCATTGAGCAGACGGATCTTCCCATGATGCTGACAGTCCTGAGGAAGGGAACTGCCGCGGCGCATTACATCATGAATGGCCCGACAGCCAATAACAATAACGTCTTTACCCTTGGAACGCCGACGACCGAGATCTATGTCATGCATGGCGAAACCGCTGCTGCCGCCTCTTTTTCCAGGCGCCTTGTCAAGGAGCAGGACGCGGGACGGCCCCTTGAGCCGGTTATTGACAAAATGAACGCGCTGGCGAAGCAGTATTATGATCAGTCACGACCGGTCTATTGCGCGATTCGCGGATTCGTGGATGAAGTGGTGGCCTTTCAGGATATCCGCCGGTATATGGTAGCCTTCACCGGCGCGTCCTACCAGAACCCCATTTCTATCTGTCCCCATCATCACCTGATTACGCCCAGAATCATCCGGGGGTAACAAAGGGGATTTCGTAAAAACACATAGAGCGCCCTCTTCCTTTAGTGGGAAAGGGCGCTCTATTTTCAAAGAAGGAAAGACCCCCTGGGTTTTTACGAAGGGAAAGCAACCCCAGACAAGGAGGATACAGGCATGAAATATCAATTAACCTTTCCCAAACGGGTTGAAATCGGGGATCTCACTGTTCGTGACGGGATGCAAGCGCTGGAGCATATTTTTACCACCGAAGAAAAACTTGCCGTGGTTGAAGACCTGATCCTTGCCGGGTTT
>JANTFN010000006.1 GCA_024763435.1 Thermodesulfobacteriota bacterium
TGATCTCCGGGAAGATACTGGTTGATAATTTGCTGGAAAACAAGCGGAGAGGAAACCGGTTCTTTGTTTATCGCGGTAATGATATCCCCGGTTTTCATGCCACTCAGGCGGGCAGGGCTTTGGGGCTCTATGGCGGTAATCAGGATACCGGTTTCCCCTTTGAATTCGAAGTGCCGGGCAACCGTTTTGCTTAATTCCTGGCAATCTATCCCGAACCAGGCGGGAAAAACCCGACCGTATGACGTAAGGGCCCCGGCAATCTTTTTTACCGTATCAATGGGGATAGCAAATCCAATGCCCTGCGCGTTGCTGTATATTGCCGTATTAATACCGATGACCTTCCCTATAATATTTAAAAGAGGCCCCCCGCTGTTGCCGGGGTTGATGGAGGCATCAGTTTGTATCAGACCCCTGTAGAGGCTCCCCTTGCTATGGATGGATCGGTGGAGGGAACTGATGACCCCCACGGTAACGGTATTGGAAAGACCAAAGGGGTTGCCTATGGCGATGACGGTTTCCCCGATCATGAGGTCGGAAGAGGTTCCAAGGGGAATGGGGGAAAGCGAACGGGCCTCTTCCGATTTAAGAACGGCAATGTCGCTGGGCGCGTCAGCCCCTGCGAGCGTGGCCTTTAGCCGCTTGCCGTCTTTTGTAATAAGTGTAATCTTGGTGGCATTTTGGATAACATGCTGGTTTGTTATGACCCGCCCTGTTTTGTCGATAACCATGCCTGAGCCCAGTGTTTTAAGCTGGAATCGTTGTACGAAGCCGGGAGCGAAATCGTTGAAAAAAGAATCAAACAGGGAATTTCCAAAGCCCCTGAAAGGCGAAACGCGCCGTTCCACGACCTGTTGGGTGCTGATATTCACGATGGATGGGGAGGCAGCCCTGACAACACGAACCACCGGCGTCGTTCTTTTTTGAAGGGCCGAAAATCCCCCGGCCCCGACTGGCCCGAAAGAGAACAGAAAGGCACAACAACTTAAAATGACCGTACGCAGGTTTTTACGATTCATATCAGCACTCTCCTTCCCTTTTTATTAATCACTTTTCATCTTTTGTCAAACAGGTTCGCGGCAGTGATTCCCCTTAAAAGGGAAAAGTGCCGTAGTTGAATTATTGACTTTCCGGGGATTCCTGAGGTAAGATGTGGCGCATAATAAAAGAAAGGAAGCCTTATGACGACTTATAAAGATGCCGGCGTGGATATTGTTAGAGGGGAAGCGTTTGTAGAAGGTATTTCAGGGCTGGTTAAAAAAACCTGGTCCCCTGAAGTGAAATCGGATATAGGGGATTTTGCCGCGCTTTACTCACTTCTCGGATATTCCATGGAGCACCCGCTTCTCGTGTCTTCAACGGATGGCGTGGGAACAAAGATAAAAATTGCTATTGAAATGAACCGCCACGATACCGTGGGGATAGACCTGGTTGCCATGTGTGTTAATGATATTCTTGTGAAGGGCGCGAAGCCCCTGTTTTTTCTTGATTATCTTGCCTGTTCAGAACTGGATGCCACACAGGGAAAGGCAATTCTGGAGGGGATTGCGAAGGGCTGCGAGGTGGCCGGATGCGCCCTTGTCGGGGGTGAAACAGCCGAGATGCCGGGGATGTATCAGAAAGGGGATTATGACCTTGCGGGATTTGTGGTGGGTATTGTCGACTCAGACCGGTTGATAGATGGCACGGATATCTCTGCCGGAGATGCTGTTATTGGAATCGCATCCAGCGGCCTGCACAGCAATGGGTTTTCTCTTATCCGCAAGATTATTGAAGAGTCGGCGGACCTGGCCCTTGATACCGATATCCCTGAACTGGCGGCGCCCCTTGGTGAGGTGTTACTGGCGCCGACAAAAATTTATGCGAGAACCGTGGCGTCTCTTATAAGAGATTTTAATGTTAAAGGGATGGCACATATTACAGGGGGAGGAATTCCGGGAAATTGCGTGAGAATTCTCCCCGGTTCAGCTGCCATGAGAATCAAAAAAGACAACTGGCCTCTTCCGCCTGTTTTTAAGCTTTTCAAGGAAAAAGGAAATTTGTCAGAAGAAGAACTGGCGCGGACCTTTAATTGCGGGATAGGAATGGTTGCCGTGGTTGCGGAACACGATGTTGATGAACTGCTGCTGCGCTTGCAGGGGCTGGGAGAAACCGCCTGGCTGATTGGAGATATCGTGCCCCGGCGAGCAGAAGACCCCGCGTTTTTGTGGGTTGGGCAGGCGTAGAAGTCATGCCGGATAAATATCTGAAGCTGGGGATCTTGATTTCGGGACGTGGTTCCGACCTTCAATCTGTCATTGACGGGATTGAAAAAGGGGAGGTCGCAGCCAGAATTTCTGTCGTCATCAGCAATGAACCGGATGCCTTGGGACTTAAAAGGGCCAGACGCCATCATATCCCCGCGATTGTGGTGTGCCACAGGGATTTTACGACGCGCCAGGCCTTTGAGGCCCGATTGCTCGAGGTTCTTGGGGAATACGGGGTTGGGCTGGTTGTCCTTGCCGGGTTCATGCGACTGTTGACGCCCTTTTTTTTGAAAGAATACCCCATGAAGGTCATCAATATTCATCCCGCGCTGCTTCCCGCCTTTCCTGGTGAAAATGTTCAGCAGAAGGCCGTGGATTACGGGGTACGTTTCGCGGGATGCACGGTGCATTTTGTGGACGATGGGATGGATTCGGGGCCGATTATCGCGCAGGCGGTTGTCCCCGTGTTTTCGACCGATACCGGTGATGTGCTTGCCGACAGGATATTAAAGCAGGAACATCAGATTTACCCAAAAGTTATCCATTGGATTGCGCGGGGACTGGTGCGTGTGGAAGGACGCAGAGTGCATATTTCGGGGGCGGGAAAAGATGTGGAATCTTCGCTGATTGAGCCCGTGGTGTAGATGGCTTTTCCTGTCCTTGTCAGCGCGTGTCTTGTGGGATTTCACTGTCGCTTCGACGGGAGGGACAGAACCTCAAGAGGTGTTCTCCGTGCCCTGGCGGAAACTCAGTGGATTCCGGTGTGCCCAGAGGTCAATGCAGGCATGAAAACACCCAGATTACCCCTTTCGTTTTTCGGCGGATCGGGATCTGAGGTACTGAGAGGTGAGGCACGTATCATCCGGGAAGACGGGAAGGATATGACGCGTCCACTGATTGAGAGTTCGCGGATCTTATTGGATTTTGTGGAAAAATGGGGAGTAAAAACCGCCATTTTGAAAGATAAAAGCCCCTCATGCGGCGTGCGCCAGGTCTATTTTGGGGAGAAACTCGGGCGGGGAATCGGCGTTTTTACCGCCCTGCTGAAGGATTATGATGTCAGGGTACTGCATGAAGACGAGGTGGGAAGATTGAGGGAAGGCAATGATATTTGATGCGCTTGTTATTGGGGAAAGTTCTGCCGCGATGCTGTCGGCTGCGATGTTGGCCAGAAAAGAGCTTCAGGTCGCGTGGGTTGTTTCTCCCTTTCATGGAATGAATCCTGACGGAGAGGTGAAAAATCCCATTGTTCCCTGTCTCGCGTGGGACCTTTTACCGCCCAGGCTTGTTAATGAAGTATTGACCCGTCTCGGCGTACCCTATAAGCACCTTGAAAAAAGTGAAAGGGAGGAAGCAGGGATTCAATTTGTCTGTCCTGAATTCAGGACAGTACCTGTTAGCAGTCCCCTGAACTTCAAGGAAGAGATACAAAGAATATTTGGCCTGAAATCAACGGCGCTGGAAAAAATTTTAAGCAGGGGCATGGAGGATGGAAAGGAAGACCCGCTGTCGCGTTTCTGGCCCGCCTTATTTGGAAAAGGGGGGAAACAGAAGACGCCGGCTCTCTCATTCCTGCCGCTTTCGGAAAAAATTGAACCTGCCCCTTTGACCCTGGAAGGGGACGGAAATGCCGCCCTGAATCGGTTATTTGAACTTATTATTTATTCCCAAACCTATTTGTCCCGTGGATATTTCCCGAAAACGCTTCAAGGGCACTTCATACAGAATTTTCTGCAACTCAATGTCTTTGCGCGGGGAGGACTTGTTTCCCCCGAGCGGATCGTCCAGGAGGTTTTCAGTATGGCAGGGGGAACCCTGTTTGTTGAAGAAGAAAAGGCCCGCCTGGAACCCCACCAGCAAAAGGGTATCAGCCTCTGGCTGAAAGACGAGGAGGTTGTCAACGGGTCTGTTTGCCTTGCGTCCGTAGAGCCGGAAACCA
The DNA here is from genome assembly GCA_024763435.1 of Thermodesulfobacteriota bacterium. Lineage (GTDB taxonomy): Bacteria > Desulfobacterota > S145-22 > S145-22 > S145-22 > JANTFN01. The sequence goes on from JANTFN010000006.1 coordinate 4,183, forward strand.
TTTCCCGTATGTACGAGGGGGCACACATTCCGAAAAGATGGCTGTCTCCGCAAAAAGATCCGGAAGATAACTTTGGGATGGCAAGTGTTGCCTTTACTGTACCCCCTTCCGGCCTGCCGGGGGGAATGGAGGAACGTGTTATTGTGTATCTCGGCGATGCGTCGTCTCCCTTTACAGCGGAAAATCTGATGTTTCTGTCGTTTAACCGGGGAGAAACGGGGCTGGAAATGGCGGGCGTTATGACGGTGTTTTACAAAAAAGCGCCGCCGGAAAACGAAAAGAGCGCCTGGGCAAAAAACCAAATAAAACGGCTGGAAAGCCTGTTTCCATATATGCCCGCGCAGCTTAAGATAAAAAATTTGTCTTTTCCCGCCTCTCACCAACTGTTTCCTGAAACCTATTTTTATGGAACGACAAAAAAACGACGAATGGGCGCAATGATACTGAAGGCGAATACCCTTGGAGAAAATTTTTATTTTACAGGCAGACGGCAGCTTGATTATCTTGGGCTTGAGGGGGAAATTCTGACAAGCCTCGCGGCTGTGGACTGGGTGGTTAAACGACTTGCCAAACTGTAACCTATCCTGAATTCAACCGGAGGATGGACGGCCTGAACAGTGATTGACCGTTTTTCCTTGTGTTATATAAGGCCGGCGACGGCAGAGGAGACCTCTAAATGGACGAAAAACTCAGAGAACAGATGTTGACCCCCGGTTTTTATCCGCATGTGCCAGCATCCGTCACAGAGTACCAAACCCATATTTCACATGTGTTTATCGCGCCTCCCTATGTTTACAAGGTTAAAAAACCCGTGGATTTCGGTTTTCTGAACTTTACCAACCTGGCCCGGAGGCGTTTTTTTACACATCGCGAGTTATATCTGAACAGCCGGTTTTCACCGGGTCTGTATCTTGATGTCCTGCCCATCACCTTTGACGGAAGGGCCTACCATCTGGATGGGGGAGGAGACGTGGTAGAATATGCCCTCAGGATGCGCCGGTTTAATGATGAAAACACGATGAAAAAACTGATTGCCTCGGGTGGCCTCTCCGAGGGGCAAATTGACCGCCTGTCGAAAAAACTTTCCGCCATTCACCAGGGGGCGCACCGGGTAAACCCTGTCCGGGGGCTGGGGGCCTTCACATCGGTTAAGTTTGACTGTGAGGAGAATTTTGATCAACTTTCCCCTTTTGCGGGGGATTTCATAGAGGAATCCCTGTGGCGGGACGTTAAAGAGGGAACACTCGGTTTCCTCGAAAGACATCGCGCCCTTTTCGAGCTTCGAAGCGGTCACGGGTTTATCCGGGACTGTCACGGCGATCTCCATACCGAGCATATTATCTTCGAGGAAAAAGAGATCTATATTTTTGATTGCATCGAATTCAACGAGCGGTTTCGTTATATCGACACCATGTCGGATTTCGCTTTTCTGATGATGGAACTGGCCTTTCTGGGGCAGCAGGCCTCAGCCGATCGGCTGGAAAAGGGCTATTTTGACTTGACAGCAGATAAATGGGGGCCCTTTCTTCTCAATTTTTATGCCTGTTACCGGGCGACGGTTCGGTCGAAGGTCCACGCCTTTACAGCGGGAGATGACCATGTCCCCGAATCGCAGCGAGAGACCTCACGGCAGCTATCCGTCAAGTATCTCGACCTGGCAAACCGCCTGATTCAGGCGTATCAAAGGCCTGCCCTTGTCCTGACAATGGGCCTGTCCGGAACCGGAAAAACAATGGTCGCGAAAAAGCTGAAAACGCTATCAGGGATCAGGGTTTTGCATTCAGATGTTATTCGGAAGAACCTCTTCCAGGGGCCCGATGCGCGCGCCGGCCAGTGGAATGATGGGATGTATCGTCCGGAAAATAAGGCGCGAGTCTATGAAAAAATGTTTGAAGAAGCAGAGAACAGCCTGAAAGGCGGAGATTCCATCTGCCTGGATGCCAGCTTCCTTGACCCCCTCCAGCGGGAAATGGCGGTCAAGACCGCGGAACAGCAGCAGGCGGCCCTGATAGTCCTTTTATGTCAGTGTGATGAAGCCGAGGTCCGGGAACACCTCAGGGTGCGAAAGGAAACGGGAGAAGACCCCTCCGATGCCGATTTTTCCATCTACCTGAAACAGAAGGCGGCCTTTACGGGACCTGCTCCTATCCCGGCCAGCCGTGTTTTTTCTGTTGATACATCGGGGCAAATATCCGAAGAAGAATTAGAATTGCTGGCACCGTTTTTTAAGGGCTAAGGGCAAAAGGCTAAGAAAAAACTATTCTCTCTCAAAATTGCTAAACTTTCCCCGGCCTTACTTGTCACGCCGTAGGTTAACGAAGGGAGGATGAAACACCTTCCCTTTCAGTTTCAGACCTAAAGCGGAAAATCAGAAAAGGACCCATCCACTAATATTTTTTCCGTTAGCACTTCGTATTTTTCAGCCATAAAGTAGCGTATTTCAACTATTTTTGCGGACGAAGTCGTGTTTATTTATACCTCAAAATAGACCTATCCCCATGGATAAGGCATTTTAAACATAATTTTTTTATCCAACTGACATAAATTTGCATTTTAGTTGTTGACAGAAAAGGGTTTTTCGTGTTATGACGCTATTCACTTTAACGGCGGGGGGCTGAGGAATAAATGGCATACGATTCGTGGGAAAAACATATCTCTGGTTGCGGGCTGAGCGCCTACATGGATGAATCCGGAAAACGCTCCACCGGGGACGATATTATTCAGTCCATTGCCCTGCTGCATGACCGAAGCAACGGGCTTGGCGGGGGCTTCGCGGCGTATGGCATTTATCCTGAATTTGCGGACAAATACGCGCTGCAGCTTTTTTATGACAACAACACCGTCCAGAGTGCCTGCGAGGAACTGATACACAGGAATTTCGATATCGTGGAATCCGGACCGATTCCGACGCGCAAGGTCTTCGGGATAGGACCATCGCCTGTTATCTGGCGGTATTTCGTGTCACCGAAAGAAAGCGCCCTCGACATGAGCGACCTCTCCGAGGAAGATTTTGTTGTTCAGCACGTCATGGAAATTAACAGAACGGTTAAGGGGGCCTTTGTTTTTTCCAGCGGCAAAAACATGGGGGCCTTCAAGGCCGTGGGGTTTCCGGAGGATGTCGGAGACTTTTACCGGCTTGATGAATACAAGGCTTACATGTGGGTCGCGCACGGACGGTTCCCAACCAACACACCCGGATGGTGGGGCGGCGCGCATCCCTTTACCATCCTCGACTGGGCGATTGTCCACAATGGGGAAATTTCCTCTTACGGCATCAATAAACGGTATGTGGAGATGTATGGCTACCACTGCACCATGATGACGGATACGGAGGTGATGGCCTATCTTTTTGACTTACTGCTCCGGAAGCACGACCTGCCGGTCGAGGCCGCGTGTGCCGTGCTGGCACCGCCTTTCTGGGAACTGATCAACCATATGCCGGAGGCGGAGAAGGCGCTCTATACGACCATCCGCTCGGTTTATGGCAGCGCCATGGCGAACGGGCCCTTCGCGATTGTCCTCGGCAGCCGGGACATGATGCTGGCGCTGAACGACCGGGTCAAACTTCGGCCGCTGGTTGCCGCGAGAAAGGGAGATGTTATTTACGTTTCGAGCGAAGAATCCGGGATACGGGAAATTTGCCCCAATCCGGAAAGCGTCTGGATGCCGAAGACCGGCGAACCGGTGATCGCGAGATTAAAAGGAGAACCTTCATGAGATTCAGCTACGCGTTGCCGGAGTTTCTCGTTGAGCGCGACTTGGAGCGGTGTATCCGGTGCAAAGTCTGCGTCAGGCAGTGTGCGTTTGAGGCGCATTGCTATGATGAGGAAACCGATACCGTCTCGGTGGATTCGAGCAAGTGTGTCGGTTGCCTCCGGTGCGTGACGATGTGCCCTACCAGTGCGTTGATTGTCCGACAGAATCCAACATCCTTCAAGGAAAATGCCAGCTGGACGGGACGGGCCATCAAGGATATCTTCAAACAGGCGGAAACCGGTGGTGTCCTCTTGACGGGGATGGGGAATGACCGCCCCTACCCCATCTACTGGGATCATATCCTTTTGAATGCCAGCCAGGTGACCAACCCTTCGATTGACCCCCTCCGGGAACCGATGGAGTTGAAAACCTATCTTGGCAGCAAACCGGACCGTCTCGATATCAAAAAAGAAAACGGCAAGCTGACGCTAAAGACCCGGCTTGCTCCGCAGCTTGAATTGCGGATGCCGGTGATGTTTTCGGCGCTGTCTTACGGGGCCATCAGCCTCAACGCGAGCAAGGCCCTCGCGAGCGCGGCAAAGGAATTCGGTACCTATTGCAATACCGGCGAGGGGGGCTTACACCGGGACCTTTTTCAATACGCCGACCGGACAATTGTTCAGTGCGCGTCGGGTCGCTTTGGGGTTTACAGGGATTACCTCCAGGCCGGGGCGGCCATTGAGATAAAAATAGGCCAGGGGGCGAAACCCGGCATCGGCGGGCATCTGCCCGGCGAAAAGGTGAGTGAGGAAGTCTCGAAGACGCGGATGATTCCCGTGGGGACAGACGCGCTTTCTCCCGCGCCCCATCACGACATCTATTCCATCGAGGACCTGCGCCAGCTCATCTATGCCCTGAAAGAGGCGACCCGTTATGAAAAACCCGTCTCCGTCAAGATTGCCGCGGTGCATAACGCTGCGGCCATTGCCAGCGGTATGGTGCGAGCGGGCGCGGATATCATCGCCCTCGACGGGCTTCGGGGCAGCACGGGCGCCGCGCCGACGCGAATCAGGAACAACGTGGGCATCCCGATTGAACTGGCAATTGCCTCCGTGGACCGGCGGCTTCGGGAAGAGGGGATTCGCCAGCGCGCTTCGCTTGTCGCGGCGGGCGGGTTTCGTAACAGCGCGGATGTCGTCAAGGCCATCGCGCTGGGGGCCGACGCGGTCTATATCGGGACATCAGCGCTTGTGGCCATGGGATGCCACGTGTGCCAGATATGCTATACGGGAAAATGCAACTGGGGTATTGCCACGCAGGACCCCTATCTGGAAAAGCGCCTTAATCCCGAAATTGCAAAGGAACGGCTGCTCAATCTGTTGCGGGCGTGGGAACACGAAATCAAAGAGATGCTGGGGGGGATGGGAATCAACGCCATTGAAAGTCTCCGGGGAAACCGGCTGCACCTGCGGGGGGTGGGGCTTTCCGATACCGACCTGGATATTCTTGGCATTCTTCCGGCCGGGAGGTAGAGGGTAAAAAGTGAAAAGGGTATACGCAAAAGAAGAGATATGCGCCGGTTGCCGGCTTTGCGAGGTCTGGTGCGTGGTTGCGCATTCAAAATCCGGAGATATCGTCAAGGCCTTTAACAGCGAATTTCCGAGGCCCCTGCCGCGCGTCATGGTAGAGGAAGCAGGGCCGTTTTCCTTTGCCCTTCAGTGCAGGCACTGCATGGAACCGCCCTGTATTGAGGCCTGTATGACCGGGGCGATGTTCCGCGACGGGGCGGAGGGTCCCGTGTTGCACGACCCCGAACAATGCGTGGGGTGCTGGATGTGTGTCATGGTGTGCCCCTATGGCGCCATTGCCCGGGATGTAACCATTAAGAAAATAGCGAGCAAGTGCGACCTGTGCCAGGGAGAAGAAGAGCCGTCCTGCGTGGCGCACTGCCCCAACGAGGCCCTGGTTTTCGAGGACAGAGGGTGATGAAATACGTAATCATAGGGAATTCGGCTGCGGCCGTTGGGTGCGTTGAAGGCATTCGGAAATATGACAGTGACGGGGAGATCCTCCTGGTTTCCAAGGAACCCTACGCGACCTATTCGCGTCCTCTGATCTCCTATTATCTCGCGGGCCAGGTGGACGCAAGGCACATGGGCTACCGTCCTGCCTCCTTCTATAAGACCCATCGTGTTACAACCCTGCTGGGCTCGGAGGCTGTTGGGCTCGACACAAAGGATAAAAGCGTCCGTTTGTCGGATGGTCGAACGGTTGCCTACGACAAACTCCTGATTGCCACGGGAGGCGTTCCCTTCGTCCCGCCGATTGAGGGCTCCGATGCCGAGGGTGTCATGACCTTTACCACATGGGATGACGCGAAGAGGCTTAAACGCCTTGTCCCAAGACTGAAGAAGGTTGTTATCCTCGGGGGCGGGCTGATCGGCATCAAGGCGATGGAAGGTCTTCAGGCCCATGGGACGGATATCACGGTGGTTGAATTGATGGACCGAATTCTCGGGCTTGTGCTGGACAAAACCGCCACCAGCTTCCTCGAACGAAAATTAAAAGAAGAAGGCGTTCACCTCGTCAAGGAAACGACCATCAAAAAAATACACAAGGATAATGCGGGCAGGGCCGTGGGGGTTACCCTTGAAAACGGCAGGGAGCTGGCCACCGACCAAGTGATTATCGCCATTGGCGTGCGACCTAATATCGGCCTCGTCAAGGACAGCCCCGTCGAAACGAATCGTGGGATTGTCGTGGATTATTTCATGCGAACCAGTGAGGCGGATGTCTATGCCGCCGGTGATGTCGCGGAGGCGGACGATATCTTGCATCATGAACCGCGTGTGATTCCCATTCTGCCGAATGCCTATAAACAGGGTAAGGTTGCCGGAAGCAGTATGACGGGAAATGAGATAGAATATCCCGGCGGGATGGTCATGAATTCCGTCGAGGTTGGCGGAATCCCGGCGATATCCGCCGGTATCATGAACCCGCCGGACGATGAAGGCTACGAGGTTAAACGATTGATTGACCGGAAAAACGGGGTTTACCGAAAGATGGTCATCAGGGACAACCGGCTTGTCGGGTTTATCCTGATCGGGGCCATCGACCGCGCGGGAATCTATACGGGTCTGATACGGGAAGGTGTAAATATCTCTCCCTTCAAAAACCACCTGACGGACCTTGATTTCGGGGTTATCTGTTTTCCGAAGGACCTGAGAACATACAAGATTTCAAATGTCTACATGTAAAGAGGATGACCATGAGGATTGACGCCCGCGGGCTGCATTATCGCGCTCTGAATGAAAAAATAAACCAGTTTATTTTAAAGGGAGAAAGAACCTTTCATCTCTCCCACGTCAATGGCCAGCGGTTTATCGGCGACGGATTAAAGGGAAAGATAAAAATCACGATTGACGGCGTTCCGGGAAATGACCTGGCGGCGTTTATGGATGGCCCCAGGATTCGCGTTAAAGGCAACGCGCAAGACGGGGTTGCCAACACCATGAATGAAGGCGAGGTCGTAATCGACGGAAATGCCGGGGATGTTCTGGGATTCGCCATGCGGGGCGGCAGGGTTTTTGTCCGGGGAAGTGTGGGCTACCGCGTGGGGATTCACATGAAGTCCTATAAAGAAAAAGTTCCTGTTATGGTGGTGGGTGGAGGTGCCCGGGATTTTCTCGGGGAGTATCAGGCCGGGGGAATTATCATTGTCCTGGGGCTTGGGCTGCCCAGGGGAGAACCGATCGCCGGCTACATGGTCGGCACGGGGATGCACGGGGGTGTGATGTATATCCGCGGCAAGGTGGAAGACTGGCAGATTGGCAAAGAGGTCAAGATATTTGAGATTGACGACAGTGATCGAAAGGTTATGCGGCCCCATTTAAAGGATTTCGCCAGGACCTTCAAGCTCAATGTTGAGGACCTTCTCAAAGGCCCCTATCTCAAAATGGTTCCCTTTTCCAAACGTCCCTACGGCCGGATCTACGCCTATTGATACTGAAACAGGTGAGGGTATAAAAAGGGGTGGCAGGAAAAATTTTCTCGCCACCCCTTGCTGCTTTTATGAAACGCGTCAGAAAATTAACAGCAGAATAATAAAAATTGGAATACCGACAAACATCAGGGCGATACAGTATCCCATAATATCCCTTGCCCGAACACCGCAAATGCCGAGAAGGGCCAGCGCCCAGAAGGGCTGGAAAAGATTGGTCCACTGGTCTCCATAGGCCATGGCCATGATGGTCTTCGGAATAGAGAAGTGGAGGGTTTCCGCCGCCTTGACAAGGACCGGCCCCTGAACAGCCCACTGCCCCCCACCCGAAGGAACGAAGATATTGACGATGCAGGCACTGATATACGTAAAGACAGGATAGGTAGCCCCATTGGAAATCGCGACAAACCATCCGGCAATGACGGCTACGAGGCCCGAAAACTTCATCATTCCCATAATACCGGCGTAAAACGGGAACTGTAGAATAATCCCGGAACATCCATGGACACCCTCAGACACGGCTTTCACGTAGGCAACAGGGCGTTTATGCAGGATAAGCCCAACGAAGAGGAAGGTGAAGTTGACAATATTCAGGTTAAGCTTGAACCCCTTGGTCCCGAAGTAATAGAAGATGTAAATCAGGCCGCCCAGCCCGATAATCATGGACAGCGAAACGCTGTTTTCAAGCTTGTCGGCGAAGGTCCATTCTGACTTTGGGGTCCCTTCATCCTTCATGACTTCACAAAGCTCAGGATTGATGGTTTTTATTTTACTTTCATCCTTGGGAGACATCATGTAGAACACCAGCGGGACAAGGATCAGCAGGACGATAATCACAACGATGTTCAATGTGCTTCCAAGGGTTTGTGACACGGGGATAATCCCGATTTCTTTTTCAAGAAAATGCCCCTTGGTGGCAACAAGCAAAGGCGCCGATGCGGATAGTCCGCCGTGCCAGACGGCGAGACCCGTATATCCTGCCGCGACAAGAAGCGGGTAATGAAACTTTCGATTATTGAGGTATCCCTGACGGCCCACCTCAAGCGCGAAGATGGCCCCGACAATCAGGCCCAGTCCCCAGTTAACCATCCCGGCAATAACAGCCACAATGGCAACGAGCATGGCCGCCCCGGCAGTCGTTTTAGGGATGATCGCCAACCGGCGCAGGAACTTCTGAACCGGCGGGGTAACGGCAAGGGCATACCCTGTAATCAGGATTACGCACATCTGCATCCCAAACTTTAGCAGGACCCAGAAGCCTTTATACCAGTCCTGAATCATTCCGAACCACGTTGTTTTTGTGAAAATCAGGCCTAAGACATAAGTCAAAAGTGTTAGAAGGATCGCGAATATCATTGGATCCGGCATATATTTCTGAGCCCATCTCGAAAAATAATTTCCCATTCTTTCAAGCATAATATCTCCTCCTTTTGTGAGAGCTGTGACTTTACAAAAAAATTCACCCTCAGGTATATTATTCTATTCTAAAAGGGCTATTTTTTTGCAAGGCAACCCGTGTTAAAAATGCTTTCTATCTAAAAACGCCTCACCTCCTTTCTCATTTTGAGCGTATTTTAGTGATGCGAATCCTGCCTGTCAAGGGGTTTTAAAAAAATGTTTTACTTTTGTTCTTGATTTTTCTGTTGACATGACGGGTGAAAAAAGTTTAAAAACATCCGTCAGGGGGGTTCACATGAAAAGATTGATGAACTGCATAGTCGGAATTCGCGGACGTTCCACGGAATTGAATCAGGCGATATGGGAAAAACTCGATGCCCAGGCACGCCCCGACAGGAGCCTGGGGCGGCTGGAAGAATTTGCCTTTCGGCTGGCGGGAATCGCGGGGACGTTGACGCCTGTCATCAACGGGAAAACCATTTTCACCTTTGCGGGGGATCATGGCGTGGCGGAGGAGGGTGTCAGCCTCTTTCCGCAGGAGGTCACCCATGAGATGGTGGCAAATTTTATCCGGGGCGGCGCGAGTGTGAATGTTATTGCCGCGTTTTACGGGATTGATATCGTCGTCGTAGATATCGGGGTCAAGGGGGTGTTCCCGGAAATGTCCGGGCTGGTTCGAAGAAAAGTGGGGCATGGCACAAAAAATTTCCTCAAGGCCCCCGCCATGGCAGAAGAGGAGGCCGTTCAGGCGGTTCAAACGGGAATTGACCTGGTGGCGGAAAAGGTAAAACAGGGGGTCAATCTGTTTGGGACCGGGGATATGGGGATTGCCAACACAACCCCGAGCACGGCCATTTTGAGTGTTGTCACCGGGGTTGACCCGGCAGAGGTTGCAGGACCCGGGACGGGGATTGATTCCGCAACCCTGAAACACAAGGTTGCGGTCATCCGTCAGGGAATCAAAAAGCATCAGCCCGATCCCGGAGACCCGGTCGATCTCCTCTGCAAGGTGGGCGGATTTGAAATCGCGGGGATTGCCGGAGAAATTCTCGGGGCAGCCATGCACCAGTGCCCCGTTGTGGTGGATGGTTTTATTTCCACGGCCGGGGCGATGATCGCCCTTTTGTTTGAGCCAAAGGTGAAAGACTATATATTTCTGGCTCATCGCTCCAGGGAACCGGGACATGACGCGATGATGCAGTGGATAGGCCAGGACCCCATTCTGGACCTGTCAATGCGCCTTGGCGAGGGGACAGGCGCGGCCATTGCCATGAACCTTCTGGTGTTGTCCACGCATGTTTTGAATGATATCGCCAGTTTTGAAGCAGCAGCCGTACACAGCCCGGAGCAGGTATGAACCGTTTCCTTAATGCCGTAAGATTTTTGACCATCCTGCCCGTTCAGCGATGGGTGTCTCCCACTTCAACACAGATGGGGGAGGCAATGGTATTTTTCCCCTTCGTCGGGGTGATCCTGGGGCTGATTCTTGTCGGTGTCGGATGGGTCTTGTCGCCGGTTTTCCCCTCGGGGGTTCTTGCCGCGATCCTTGTTGGGCTTTTAATCGCCCTGACAGGGGGGCTTCACTGGGATGGCGTGGCGGATACCTTTGACGGGCTGGGCGGGGCCAGGGGCGACCGGGAGAGAATGCTGTCCATCATGAAGGATTCCCGGATCGGGGCCTTCGGGGTCTTGTCTCTCTGCTTTCTTGTCGTTTTCAAGATTGTCCTGCTCGCGGAGCTCCCTTTGTCGGCGTGGAAGGGCGCGCTGATTGTCATGCCCATGATCGGACGGTTTCTCCAGGTGGAGATCGCCGTGTGGGGGCGCTACGCCCGCGCGCAGGAAGGGACCGGCAGGGCGTTTGTGGAAGGCGCCAAACCGGGAGATTTCTGGCTTGCTCTGGCGGGTGTCGTCATTATCGCCGCCCTGGCGCAGGGTTGGGCGGGCCTCGGCGTGGTAGCCCTGGGTCTTTTGTATGGGGCAGGCGTCAGGGCCTTTTTTAACCGTAAAATCGGTGGGATTACGGGGGATATTCTCGGAATGGCAAGTGAAACCGGTGAAATCCTTGTTCTGATTTTAATTTATTTCCTCAGCTAAAAAAAGGGAAAGGGTATCAAAAAGCGCTGTCATCAGGTCCCCGGCTTGCCTTTCGCCAGTTCCAGCCATGTGGGGCGTTGCAGGAAGGAGCCTTCCACGTTTTCTTCCATCTCCTGAAACATGGCAAAGGGAACGGTAAAAGTCATCAGGTTGTCTTCAAGCTGTCGGCGGATGGGAACGCGCGCGGACAGGTCGGTCAGTCCCACGACGGCGCGTGGTTTCCCGGCGTGGGCCTCCCGGTAGGGGTAGATTCCAATCGTCTGGCACCCGGCGGCATAGGGAATGATCGCATTTTCATTATCTCCCCGGCCATAGTTGGCAAGAATCACAAGGGCGGACAGCTGATCCGGGTCGGCAAAAAAGATAGCAGACCGGGGCGTTTCTTGCTTTAAATCCACCTTATTAAGGGGTTTGAAAACCACAAACGTGGCGGGGATATCGGTGATGGGCAGGCCTTTGACAAACGCCTCGACCTGCTCCGGCGTTTTGAGGTACCGCTCCCCTTCAATAAAATCGTCATAAGCCTCTTCCCGCATAAAGGGCTTCACCTGTTCAGCGACCCGGCGGCCTTTTGCCCACCGGGCATTCCCCGACGAAAGGAAATGGAAGAAGCAGCCCTCTCCTCCCGGAAAATTTTTATACTGCGCACCGAAACCAACCCCAACCCCGCCGCCGAAACACCCGAAGGTTTCGCGGTCACAAACGGCTGTCTTTCCCTTTGCCGCGCTCGCGACCAGCCACATGATGCACCCCCACTTCCCCTTTTTAAATTGAAGGGCTTTTTCAGGCCTTTGATCGGTCCAGATAAGGGCAACGGGCGGATATTTTAAACGAATTGCCTCGGCTATCCTGCTTACTTCCTCTTTCTTATTCAATTTTTGCTCCTTAAAAACCCGGCTATGGCGTTGCCCAGCTTCTTTGCGGCATCCATTGCCTGAGGTTGCGCCTCGAAGCGATGGACTTCAACTGTTTTTGTGTGGCATCCAGCCCGTTGTCGCAGGCGAGGGGAAGCATCGTGTTTCCCTTAGCTGGAGAGCCCGATACACCCAAAACCTGCATTTTATTCCTCCTGAACGATATTTTAAGTTACTTTATCACTTGATGGAAATATTTAAAACCCATTCTCGAAACCCCTTGACTTAATCTCTGGCTGCCATATTCTTACAGCAATAAAGTGGAGAAGCGCAGCTTTTTGCGCCACTCATTTGACAAAAAAGGAGGCATAACATGAGTCAGATTTCGTTTTCCGATTGCGCCGTCGTTGCCTGCGGTGTCATGAGCCTGGAAATTCGTGCCCTTCAGGAAGAGGGTTTTCTAAACACCTCAAATATCCTTTACACCACGCCGGGGTTGCACCAGAACCCGATGGAACTGGAGCGTCAACTCATCGAAAAAGTCAAAAAAGCCAGGGAGGTGGCTCAAAAGGTTATCGTCGTTTACGGCGGCAAGTTCTGCTACGTCAACATCAAAGAGCCCGCCCGGACGATGAAAACCCTCATTGCCGAGCTGCAGCCCGGCGTCGCGCGAATCAACGCCACCCACTGCATGGATATGATTGCCAGCGAGGAGGAGCGCGACCGTATTGCCCGGGAGATTGCCGGGGGAGAAAGCGTCTGGTGGATGACGCCTGGTTGGATTAAATATCGGAACCTTGTTTTCAAGGGAATGGACAAGGCCAGTGCCAATGAAAACTTCGGCCGTCATACCGGCGGGGCGATCATTCTGGACGCCATCGGCTACACGGATAATTATATGGCCGAAAAGCCGGAGGAATTTCTGGACTATTCCGACTGGATGGGACTCCCCATTCAGCCCTATTCTGTCACCCTGGATCGCTTCAAGGCCCTGCTGACCGAGGCCGCTGAAAATATCAGGGGGTAAATCTCTCGTATTGTTTTCCCCGATAGCCTTGAGCCCAGCCAGGGAAAACCTTAAACTGGCCCGCGTCACGCTGGAGGCACCATCAAATACGACTTGATAAAATTATCTCAATTCTTGAGAATAACCGACCCTTCACCGCCTATGGAACTGCATCAGGGATGACATGAGACATCCATGGAAAATGGACCAATTTTCCTGTTGCGCAAAAATGGTTTGCCACTGGCGAGGCCCTTTCCCATTTGATCTTTTTGAGAAATAGGGGGATGGTAAATCAGGAAATGTTTGACGGCGTATGGCATTTTTCGCGCAAATCATCGAGGCGTGATAAATACGGAACAGGACAGGTGGAACGTAATCACCCTGCCCTGTAGAGAGGCAGCTGGTGGAAAAATGGCATAAGGTCACGTTCATGACAAGACCGAAATAAAAACAGGAAGGGGTTTACGTGTCAAAAGCAGACGGCATAAAAGTTGAAAACAACCTATTAGAATCAAAAAAACACACAAAAGGGGTCAAAACCCTCCTCGGTGATCCCAAAAAAGCCATCATTAAACTTTCCATCCCCATGGTTGCGGCCATGTCGGCCCAGACCATCTATAACCTTGTGGATGCGATATGGGTTTCGGGAAAGGGTCCCGAATCACTGGCAGCAGTGGGCTTTACTTTTCCCTTCTTTTTCCTCGCGATGGCGATTGCCAATGGCATTGGCATCGGAGGTGGGGCGGCCATATCGAGGCGCATTGGTGCCAGGGATAAAAAGGGCGCCGACAGTATCGCCAGCCATACCATCGTTATCATGCTGATATTTATAGCGCTTTTTACCACGGTCATGCTGATTGCGGCGAGACCCCTGCTTCGCTTTATGGGGGCGGGGCACGCGCTTAAACTCTCCGTAACCTACGCCAGAATTATATTTACCGGTATTGGGTTCGTCTTTTTTTTGCAGGTAGCCGTTGCCCTGCTCAGAAGCGAGGGAGATGTCAAACGGGCCATGATCGCCATGGGGGCAGGTGCTGTTCTCAATATTATCCTGGACCCTGTTTTTATCTATACCTTCGGGCTCGGGGTCGCCGGTGCCGCCTGGGCCACTATATTGTCTATGTTTCTCGTATCCATGGTTATTATTTACTGGCTGTTCATGGAAAAAAAGACCTTCGTCTCGTTCCGATTCAGGGGGTTCCGATTTGAAAAAGAGGCCTTGTGGGATATCAGCCGGGTTGGGTTTCCAGCCTCCGTCTCCCAGATGTCCATGTCCCTGATGGCCTTCATTCTGACCACCATCGTTGCTTCCGTCGGGGGGCCGGACGGGGTTGCCGTTTATACCACGGGATGGCGGGTTATCTCACTTGCCGTCTTGCCCATGCTGGGGGTTGCCAGTGCCGTCACCTCCGTAACGGGCGCGGCCTTTGGCGCCCGCGACTATCAGAAGGTAAAAATATCCTATCTATACGCGCTGAAGGCAGGCGTCCTGGCAGAGATCGTCCTTGCGCTGATTATCCTGATATTCGCCCCGCAAATCACGTGGATATTCACATGGTCCAAGGCATCGGCGCGCATCGTTGGCGACCTCAGCCTTTTCCTGCGTATCTGCTGGCTGATCCTGCCGACAGTGGCCTTTGGCATGCTCTCCTCCGCCCTGTTCCAGGGGGTGGGAAAGGGGTTTGACGCCCTCGTCATGACCCTGATCCGCACTCTTGTCTTTACCGTCCCCTTCGCGTGGTTTCTCGGCATCTATCTCGGCTGGGGATTGCGCGGCGTATGGATTGGTATGGCCGCGGCAAGCCTGGCCTACATCCCCGTTGCCTTCGGCTGGGCCTATTTATATCTCCAAAAACTCCTTGCTTCCGAGAAGCAGAGCGGTGCCTAATGTGGAAAAATTATAATATACCCAATTTCATCTGAGCTTCGTAACCAAGCTTCGCAACGAGCCATTTGCGTAGTAATCCAATCCGGCGTAAAAAAAGCAAGGAACT
>JANTFN010000007.1 GCA_024763435.1 Thermodesulfobacteriota bacterium
TATTCATTTTGCAGATAGTGTCAGGGCAGCCAGTGGCGGGCGACTGGATATCAAAGTCTTCCCGACGGGCGCAATTGTTCCGGCCATGCAGATTTTTGATGCTACCGCGAAAGGAACGCTGGATTGTTTTCACTCCTGGCCCGGCTACTGGAAAGGTAAAAACGAGGCTTTTGTTGCCTTTGCGTCGGTGCCGTTTGGTCTTGATACGGAAGGATACCACATCTGGCTCTATGAGCGGGGTGGGGCTAAAATGCTTAATGAATTTTACAACAAGTATGGGATGGTCGCTTTCCCCTGCGGGAACGCCGGGCAGGAATTGGGCCTCTTTTCGAATAAAAAGGCCACAAAGATGGAGGACTTTAAAGGCATGAAGGTCCGAACTCCTGGCTGGTATATGGACATTCTGACCCGGCTTGGCGTTTCTGTCACCCCGCTTCCCGGCAGCGAGATTTATCTGGCCCTGGAGCGTGGCGTGATTGATGCCTGTGAATTCAGCGGGCCCGCGGTGGATTATCCCATGGGTTTCCATGAAATTACAAAATATGTCATTGAGCCGGGCGTGCATCAGCCTTCCTGTCAGTTCGATGTGGTTTTCAACAAGAAAAAGTGGGATTCTCTGCCGGAAGACCTGAAGGCTATTGTTGAAATCTGCGCCAAGGAAACACAGATGTGGACTTGGACCTGGCTGGAAAATCTGAATATCCCCGCCTTGAAGCTTATGGGCAAACATGTCCAGTATATTAAAATGTCGGATAAGGCCTTGAATCAATTTGCCAAGGAAACCCATAAATATATTGAAGAATTGAAGAAAAAATATCCTGATGTCAAAAAAGTTATGGATTCCCAGGAAAAATTCCGGAAAGATTTTGCCCAGTGGCGTGATCTTCGGGGTGGTCTGGTTCCCTGGCCCTATAAAGAATATGTAAACGGAAGACATTCTCAGTAAAAATCGGTAATGAATCTGAAGCGGCCGTCACCCAGGAGTTTCCCGCCTGGGTGACGGCCTGAAGAACTGGGGGAAGTACCTGATGAAAAAAATTGCTCGTGCTATAAGCGCCGCAAATGACACCTTGGGGAGGTTTTTCTCCCTTCTGATCCTGCCTCTTATTTTTGTCGTCATGTATGAGGTGATTGCCAGAAAAATCTTCCATGCGCCAACAAGCTGGGGATTTGAGCTGACCATCTATATCTATGGCGCGCATTTTATGCTGGGTATGGCCTATACGCTATTGCTTGACAGGCATGTAAGAATCGATGTTATTGTCATGCAGTTATCTGAAAAAGTCCAGTTGTGGCTGCGTATTATTACCTTTGTAATTATTTTTATCCCTTTTGTGGGAGCCCTGACCTATGCCGCGATTGTTTTCGCGGCTGAATCCTGGTCGATTCTTGAGCTCAGCTCTACGGCATGGAAACCGCCTATTTATCCCTTTAAAACGATTATGCCGATTGCGATGCTTCTTCTTCTGGCTCAGGGGATTGCTAATTTTATCCGTGATATCTACAAGCTTAAGGGAGAAAGTATATGAGTCCTGACACACTTGCCCTTGTCATGTTCGGAACCTTATTTATTACGCTGTTTCTCGGCCATCCCCTTGCCTTCTCGCTGGGTGCGCTGGCTGTTGTGTTTGGGCTTATTGGATGGGGCGGATCACCGGATGTCGTTTTCGGTCTTTTTGCAAACAAGACATTTGGCGTTATGGGGAATTATGTCCTGGTTGCTGTGCCGCTCTTTATTTTTATGGCGCAGATGCTGGATGCTTCCGGCATCGCGGAAAAACTATTTCATACCATGCATGTTATCCTGGGACCCATTCGAGGCGGCTTGGCACTGGCCGTGATCATTGTCTGCACGGTGTTTGCGGCATCCTCGGGTGTTGTTGGTGCTACGGAGGTTGCGATCGGTCTTCTCGCAGTTCCTGCCCTGATGAAACGGGGATATAATCTTCCCTTAATTGCCGGCTCTATCTGCGCGGGTGGAACGCTTGGAATTATCATCCCGCCGAGTATTATGCTGGTGGTGTATGGGAGCCTGGCCGGGATGTCTGTGGGGCAGCTTTTTGCCGCGGCCATGTTTCCCGGTCTGCTGCTTTCCACGCTCTATATCATTTACATCCTGGTGCGATGCGGTATCAACCCGAAATTAGGGCCGCCGCTTCCTAAAGAGGAGCGTATTTATACCTTTTTTCAAAAAGTGAAAATGGTAGTGTCCTCTCTTGTTCCCCCCGCGACGCTTATCATTCTGGTTTTGGGAAGTATCGTGGCGGGGATTGCCACCCCGACAGAAGCGGCTGGGATTGGGTCATTGGGAGCGATAATCCTGGCCCTTGGATATGGAAAACTGACATGGACCTCAGTTAAAGATGCTTCACTTTCCACGTTAACAACCACGTCAATGGTCATGACACTTTTCCTCGGTGGAAACGCTTTTCAGTCCATATTCATGGGGCTTGGTGGGGGAGATGCTATTTACAATATACTCATGGGATTTAACTTAAGTCCTTATGTCATCCTTTTTATCATGATGGGGTGTGTCTTCTTTCTCGGGATGTTTATTGACTGGCTGGGCATTTTATTGATTGTTCTGCCGATCTTTATACCGATCACACAGGAACTGGGATTTGATCAGTTGTGGTTTGCTACATTGATATGCGTCAACCTGCAGATGGCCTTTTTGACCCCGCCTTTCGGGTATTCCCTGTTTTATCTGAAGGGAATTGCCCCGGAGGAAATGACGATAATGCATATCTATAAAGGCGTAGTCCCCTTCATCAGTCTGCAATGGATAGGGCTTATCACCTGTATTATCTTTCCGGAACTGGTGCTGTGGCTGCCTCAGGCTCTCTTTAAATGAAAAAAGAAAACCAACTGAAATTTTTTGCTACACAGGAGGTAACATTATGATAGCAGGACCAAGACCTTTTCGTATGCCGTCAACCGTCCATTTCGGGGAAAATGCAGCGAAGGAAGCAGGCCGTGAAGCCCGACAACTCGGGGCGAAAAAGGCTTTGTTTATAACAGACAAGATTCTCATGAAGATTGGTGTTGTTCAAGCGGTTCTTGATTCTCTTTCAGCGGCGGACATAGAAGCTGTTATTTTCGATGGCGTGGATGGAGAACCTACTCAGGATTACGTAAAAAAGGGCCTTGATATCTACCTGCGGGAAAAATGCGATATCATTATTGCCGCAGGCGGTGGAAGCTCTATTGATACAGCAAAGGCTGTAAGGGTAATGGCTGCCAATCCGGGTCGTATTCAGGATTACATGGGAATAGGCAAAATAACGAAGGCCGGCCCTCCGATGATCGCTATTCCGACAACCGCAGGGACAGGGAGCGAGGCTTCCATGTTCACGATTATCGCGGATACGGAAAATGATGTTAAGATGTTGATTGGCAGTCCCGTCGTTATTCCAACGGTTGCTCTGGTTGATCCTGTAATGACATTAAAAATGCCACGAGCCCTTACCGCTGCTACGGGGCTGGATGCCTTAACGCATGCGATTGAAGCCTATGTGTCCATTAAATCACAGCCGATGAGTGATATAATGGCGCTCTCGGCCATTCGTCTGTTGGGTGAATTTCTGCCTCAGGCCTGGGCTAATCCCGACAACCTTGAGGCCCGGTCGCGGACATTGCTTGGGTCGTTTCAGGCGGGCGTTGCTTTTTCTAACGCCTCAGTCGCGCTGGTTCATGGCATGTCGCGTCCTATCGGTGCGCTTTTTCATATCGCGCATGGCGTGTCTAATGCCGCCCTTCTCGGGATCGTCATGGAATTTTCACTTATGGGTTCCCCTGATCGCTATGCAGATATTGCCAGCGCCCTCGGGGAATCTGTAGAGGGACTTAATCCCCTGGAGGCCGCGAAGCGCGGGGCTGACAGGGTTAATAGGATGATAAAAATGCTCGAAATACCCAATTTAACCCAAATGGGTGTGAACAGGGAAAAGCTTGAGCCTGTCGTTTCAAAAATGGCTGAAGATGCCCTTGCTAGCGGAAGCCCGGCAAACAATCCTCGAAAGGCTACCCGGGAAGAAATTATACAACTTTATTATACCGCTCTTTGAGAGGGAGTCTCTCCTTTTCAAAGAAGCATGGATTTTCCCGCGGGGCGAAAATCAAAGACGATAATTTGATGCATTTGTAGAAGGGCATTGCCGCCGACAATGTCCTTCTCGCCTATTTTACGAAAATTGACCAAGCGTTCTTCCTCCTTTGAAAAACGAGGTGTGGCGGCTTGTTTTTTGAGGCTGTTTCCGGTATTCTTTTTTGGAAAACGGGGAGGAATTAGATGAAAAAATTATTTGTTGTCCTGGGAATCATTGTTTTACTCGTTATGGTTGCCGTGGGCGCGTTGTTTTACGGGGTCAAGTCGTATGTGACGCCGGAAAAGGTTTCCGCACTGATCTCTGAAAAACTGGAATCGTCCCTGGGCCACAAGGTTAAGCTGGGACCGGTCTCAACGGGATTTTCCTCCGCGAAGGTGCGGGGGCTCTCGCTCCTTCCCAACAACCCGAAGGACAAAACCGCCCTTGTAAAAATCAGGAAAGTAACGCTTTCCTTTTCTCTTATTTCCCTTTTAAAAAAGAAGCTGAATATCCGTAAGATTGTCATCACCGCCCCGGAATTTTATCTCGTTCGGGAAAAGAACGGGACCTTGAACTGGCAGACGGAGTTTGCAAAGGTTTCATTAAACTTTAAGGGACAACACAGAGGCGCGGACGGCGTGGATTTCCCGTTTATCGCCACGGCACATGCCGCGGAGGCGGCGGACCCCAAATCGACGGGGTTTGTCATTCAGGTAAAAAAGGTAAAAATTAAAGGCGGGATAATTGTGTGGGTCGATCGCTTTCTGACGCCCGCTTACAGTGCCACCCTGACGTCTGTAGCGCTTGAGCTGGATAATTTTTCGTTCAACCGTCCCTTTGCCTTCCATTTGAAGGGAATTTTAAAGCTGAAAAAGGCCGCCACCCTTGAGGCGAAAGGGGAATTTAACCTCGCCGAAAACAATTTAAAGGGGGATTTGACCCTGATTTCCCTCTATCTGCCGGGCTTGAATCCCTATCTCAAGGCCTCGGGAATCAGGGCTGCAAATGGAACTGAAGACCTGAAACTCCAGCTTTCCTCTAAACATCTTCAGGTGTGGGATATAGAAAAAGAGGTAACCCTCAAGGCCCTTGTTATTCAAACCCGGGCGGGAAAAACACGGCCGATCATGGCCCACCTGAATTCCAGGGCAACGCTTGACCTTGGAAAGGATTCCCTGACCCTGAAACGTGTTGACGGGAAGATCGCGGATAGCGATTTTAAACTGTCTGGTCGCGTGACAAATCTGCATAACACACCCAGGGGAGATCTCCTTTTTGAATCGAACAGGATGAACCTTGATACGCTGATGGCCCTTTTCGGGATTGCCCGGAAGGCATCGGTTAAAAGAGGCGTGGCAGGGGCAAAAAAAGTCCCGGTTGCGGGTCCAGTGAAAAAAGAGCCAGAGATACCTGATAAAACGGTCCAAAAACCCAAAAAGGCGCGTGGGGGGCCCCTTCCCGCCCTGACAATCCAGGCCAGAATTCATACCCTGATTGTTCAGAAGGTAAAAATGGAAGAGATTGAGACTAAAATTGTTACCCGGCCACAGGGCGCGATTCTGGACCCCTTTTCCGCGAAGATGTATGGCGGGACGGTTAAGGGGAAAATCGAGGTGGATTTAAGCAGCGGTCTGCCGGTTGTCAGGAAGAGGGTTTCCATCAAGGACGTGGATGTGGCCCCCCTTCTCGCCGACATAAATCCTGAAATGAAGGAGAAATTTACCGGACATTTTTTCGGAGACGCCCGGGGCGGCGGTGTTGTCGAAGCGCCTTCCACGTATAAGGGGGAGGTGTCCTTTCATGTAGAGAAGGGGTCGATTCAAAATGTTGATGCCTTAAAGACAGCGGCGGCAATCATGAAACTACCCTCTCTTGAGAACCTTCAGTTTGATACCCTGAAAGGGAAGGCCCTGGTGAAAAACGGCAGGGTCCAAATTGTAACCGCCGACGCGACGGGACAGGACGTATCTTTCAAGACGGAAGGGGAAATAGGGTTTGATAAAAAGGTCGATCTCCATACCACCCTGGAGTTGCCTTACAAGGTTGTCCGAAAAGCCCTGGGAAAACGCAGTAATCTTTTCGTGGACAGAACGGATGAGGCGGAAAAAAAGTGGTCGATTATTCCCCTCCGGGTCAGGGGAACCGTGGATCGCCCCCGTGTTTCGGTCAAATTCGAGAAGAAGGCCGTGGATAAACTCATCGATAAAAATATTCACGACAAAAAAATAAGGAAGCTCTTAAAAGGCCTTTTTAATTAAGAATGGCCCCTGTTATTTTCAGATGTATGCAGATAAACGTGGATAAAAAAGGGAAGCTGCTAATACGCGAATAAAAACATTGGCGCATTCGCGGTTCAAGAAAGAAATTATGAATGTTCCCCTATCGCCCTCCCGAAGCCCTAATTTTATTGTATTGACAATGCCTGATGATATATTTACAATGTAAATATGGAAGTGATCGTTTTTTTCTGGGATGATCGAAAAAATGAAAGAAACAGGGAAAAACACGCGATCTCATTCGAAGAAGCGCAAACTGTATTTTTTGATGACAATGCTGTTGAATTCTACGATCCTGATCATTCAGCAACCGAAGACAGATTTCTGATGCTGGGGCTCAGTTATAAACTCAGAATTCTTGTGGTTAGTTACACAGTCAGAAATGATACGGAGATCAGGATCATATCGGCAAGAAAGGCAGTGAAAAAGGAAAAAGAAGCGTACAGGGAGAGATTATGAGAAAGGAATATGATTTTTCAAAGATAAAGGGGCACAAAAATCCTTATGCGAAAAAGTTAAAAAAGCAGGTCACCCTACGGATGGAAGTTGACATCATCGACTATTTCAAGAAAATGTCAGCAGACACAGGGATTCCATACCAGAATTTAATCAACTTTTATCTCCGGGAATGTGCCCAGTCGGGCAAGAAAATCTCAATCAAATGGGTGGCTTGAAATATGGGATACGGATGATGTACGAAGATAAACGTGGGTGAAAGAAAGTGGCCGCTAATACGCGAATAAAAATATTAGCGCATTCGCGGCTAAAGAAAAAAGATTTGTGACCCCACCCACTTCAGGTCTCACGCAAAGGTGCCAAGACGCAAAAGAATAAAATTATGTAGATTCTTCATGTCCTGTATCCGTGTCATTACAAGGTTTACGAATTCCTCCAGGTAATCGTCTTGAACAATTAAAAGGGGATAGAAAAGAGCAATTTAGCATCAAAATTAACGAAAGAAGGCGTATCTGCTTTAGATGGCAAGATGGCAATGCTACGGATGTTGAAATTGTAGATTATCATAAAGGATGAACCATGGCTAAGAGATTAGATCCAATTACTTTTGATGACCGCGCGAATGGCTCAATCAGGCGAAACAGGTTATGCGGTTACACTGAGGGTTTTTCTAACCCGTTTTTTTAACTCTGTAAAATCTCCCGATTTAACGACATACTGGTCACAGGCCGCGGCGGCGATATCTTTTTTAAAGGAACTGTAGGCGGTCAGGAGAATGACGGGGAGGTCGTAATATTTTCCCCGGATGAGATTTAACAGATCCATGCCGCTCATGCCGGGCATCTTGATATCGAGGAGGATGAGATCGGGGTTTGTTTCTTCAATTTTATCCATTGCCTTTGCGGGGTCTCCGAGGGTAAAGACCTCATAACCCTCATCCGTGAGTTCCTCTTTCAGGATGATTCTCAGATCTTCTTCATCATCAATGGCGAGTATTTTTTTTCGATCGCTCATGGTTTCCTCCTAACACCCCTTTTCATCCCATTTCTGAAGAAGATAGGATTTTGTGTCTTCATAAATTTCACAAAGGTCTTCAATCGTTTCTTCGGCCCGGAAATCATCATACGTCTCCGTTTCCTTCACAAAGGACGCGACATAGCCAAAATAGATGGGAATTAACGATTCCAGCAACCTTTTTTTATCTCCTTCTTTTTGAAAAACCGCGGCATAGTTGTAAATAATTCTGACCCAGAGAAGCCGGGGAAAATCAATAGATGGGGTACACATTTCCCTGACTTCGGCAAGTTTGGACATACAGTCGCTGGAAAGGATTTGCTGATAATAGAGTTGGTTTTCGTCAAACCCGTCTCGGAACTTTTCAATCATTCGTGCGATATTGACCTGGAGGGGAAGCGGGGAAACCTCCGTTTCAAATCCGAAGATGGCGGTTGGACGGCTTCCCAGGGTTTCCCGCCATCGGGATTCATAGCCTTTCATGAGGGAAAAGAGAGTGCCGACCACCTGGACGAACATAGGGGCAAGGTCAGCGCCGGGGTCCTTGGCGTCATGAATCTTGGCACCCATGAAGGACTGGCAGATCTTGAAACGCTCGACCATGGCGGTAGTCGTCATCCAGATATCGATGCCGAAACGCGCCACATCGGTATCCCAGACATCCTTCCGCAGATACAAATCCACGAGCTCAGCAGAAAACCCGAAATCGCCGCCGATGGGCTGTCGCACACGTCTTCCGTAGAGGGCCCGGGTCAGGGGATAGGCAATGCTGTTGGTGATGGTTCCGTCATATTTATAACGGCGGTAAAAGGGGCAGACATACCCATACCCCTTTTCCAGAACCGGGGCAATGAGCAACTGGACCCATTCGGGCGTAATGCTCCTCAGATCCGAGTCAAAAACGGCGCAGGCCCGGGCTTTGAGATAACGGGCCGCCTCGAAAATCGCTTTAAAGGCGGAGCCCTTCCCCGGTATGCCGTGATAGGGGGTGCTGAAGCCTGTCAGGGGCTGTTCCGGTTTATCAACAAGATTGATGCCGTAGGTATCGTCATTGAGAACGGCAAGCACTGCTTCCGCTGTCCCGTCTGTGGAACCGCCATCCGAATTGATGAGAAAAGCCCGCTTGTCCGGATAGTATTTCGCGAGGCCAAGCTTTACCGCCTTGATGACATGTCCAATCGTGGCGGCGTTATTATAGCTCGGGATGCCGATGACGATATCGGCTTCCCGCACGGATTCAAGGGTATGCCACGCGTCTTTTGAAAGGGCTGATCGGTTGTCTGTCTTCAAAAGTTTCTCCCGTAAATATGGCCCCAATCAGGGCGTTTTTTCAGGGGACCGTCCACGCTGTGCCATCATATCTGCTTCCATCGAGAGCTCGTTCAGGAGTTTTCGATGGCTCCAGCCTTCGGAAACAGGTGTCAGCGTCGCGAAAAAGGGCCGGGGGAGCGGAGAAGACCGGAAGGCGGCAAGTAGATCGCGAAGTTCCTTTTCGGTAAATCCCGACATGATGACGGCCTTCTTCAAGGTGGTTTCTGTGCCCCGCCCCGTCATGGCTGGCAGAATTAAAAGTTCTTTGAGGGAAAGGGCCGCAGTGTCGTCCGTCACAAAAATGACCGGAATGTTTCCAAACCCATGACGGGACAAAAGCGCCAGCAGGGTCTCCTGCGCCTCCGGCGCGTAGCCGCTGACAAGCAGCCTTCTGGGACCATACATGGGCGTTTCCGAGCTTCCAACTTTTTTAAAGGTGGCATCAGGCATAAGTAGCATCTATTCCTTCTGTTATGGGCAGGTCTTGAATCAGCATGAATCATTCATAGCAAAGGTCGCCGGGGATTTCAATCCTTGGCCATGGTTGGCCATGGTTCTTATCCGTTTCCTTTCAACACCGCAAACCGTGTCGAGCACATAGACAAACCCGGTCAGGGTGTGAAAGGGGCAATAGAGTGTCCGTCCGAACCTTGCGATGTCTTCAAAAACCTGTCGCACAAACTCCTGCTGCTGAAGATTCCGGTCAGTGACGAAAGAGATCAGGACATTGGTGCCAAGGATCAGCTTTTTCATTCGACCCCGCGGGCCCGATTTTGACGGTATTCTTAAAACGCAGGAAACGGGGGTTAATCGGCTTGACCTCGATTTCGCCTCCCCTGATTTCCCAATCCAGGGCATCATGAACCGCAATTCCTGCCTGTTCCCTGATTTTTTTGGGGATTGTCGTTTGGTATTTTACTGTGAATAGGGGTCAAGTCTCAACATTTGACATAGGCCGGGATTTATCAGGCATAGTTCTCCTATGTCAAATGTTGAGACTTGACCCCTCTCTTGCCCTGAAAGACCAAAAATCAGCTTGCTGTAGAATTTAAAGAATAATTTGGCGGGGATGCCTTCAACAGCTAAATCAATATCTCTATTCTTAATGAATTTTCTGCTTCCAGAGCCAAAAAGAAAAATTCGTTTCACTTTATATTTTCTGGCAAGATCCAGGATCCCCTCCCCTCCCGCCTACGCTATGTGCTCTGACGTGACATGCCCGCCTTCGTTAACCTACGGCGTGACATACAAAGGCGGGGAAATTATGTTTAGGGTGTTTTGCCTTTCACTTTTCACCTTTCGCCTTTAGCCCTTCCTTTTCAATTTATATTTGACAACTTTGTTTGATATCGCTATGTATATTCTGTCAATTAAAGTTTAATCTTTTTATATGGGGAGGCATGTTATGGGAAAAATGTTATGGAAGCCATCGGATGAACGGGTAAAAGATACAAACATGAGCCGGTTTATCGATTTTGTGAACGAAAAATATGGATTGGCCCTCTCCGGCTACACCCCGCTCTACGACTGGTCCGTGACCGAGACTGCTGATTTCTGGGCCGCGGTATGGGAATTTACGGGCATCAAATACAGCGAACCCTACAAAGAGGTCGTTGTTGATCTCGACAAAATGCCCGGCGCGAAGTGGTTTGTCGGGGCAAAGCTGAATTTCGCGGAGAATCTTCTCCGATACAGGGACGATCAGACGGCCATCATTTTTGCGGGCGAGGGGCAGACGCCGGTCAGGACGACGTACCGGGAGCTTTATGACAAGGTTTCAAGGGTCGCGGCATCTCTCCGCGCGCTGGGCATCAAGCCCAAGGACCGGGTGGTGGGGTTTATGCCGAATATGACCGAGTCGATCATTGCCATGCTGGCGGCGACAAGCCTGGGCGCCACGTGGTCCTCCTGTTCTCCCGATTTTGGCATCAAGGGGGTTATGGACCGTTTCGGACAGATTGAACCCAAGGTTATTTTTACCGCCGACGGGTATTTTTATAATGGCAAGACCTTCGATTCCCTCGAGCGTATCGCCAATGTTGTGAAACAGCTTCCGTCCCTCGAGAAGATTGTGGTGGTTTCCTATACGCGGCAGAAACCGGATATCAGCTTTCTGCCGAACGCGGAGCATCTCGAGGATTTTATGGCGCCGGAGGCGGGCGAGATCGAATTTGAACAACTCCCCTTCGACCATCCCGTTTATGTCATGTATTCCTCCGGGACAACCGGCCTGCCGAAGTGCATGGTACAGGGGCCTGGGGTGTTAATCAACCATCTGAAGGAATTGATTCTGCATACCGATTTAAGCCGGAAAGATACGATTTTTTACTTTACGACCTGCGGCTGGATGATGTGGAACTGGCTGAGCAGTGCCCTCGGTGTCGGGGCGACGCTGCTCCTGTATGACGGGTCCCCCTTCGCGCCGGAGGCATCGGTTTTATGGGATCTTGCTGACAAGGAAAAGGTATCTGTTTTCGGGACGAGTGCGAAATACCTATCGGCCCTTGAAAAGGCGGGCGTCAAGCCGGGCAAACAGTTTAATCTTGAGAACCTGAAGGCCGTTCTATCGACCGGCTCTCCGCTGTCTTCGGACAGTTTTGAATTTGTTTACAGGGACATCAAGGAGGACCTTTGCCTTTCTTCCATCTCCGGGGGAACCGACCTGAACGGTTGTTTCGCCCTCGGCAATCCCATCGGCCCTGTTTACTCCGAGGAGCTGCAGTGCCGTGGCCTGGGGATGAAGGTGGAATCCTTCGATGAAATGGGGCATTCCCTTCTCGATCAGAAGGGCGAGCTTGTCTGCACCCGCCCGTTTCCTTCCATGCCGCTTTACTTCTGGAATGACCCGGATGGGGAACGGTATCACAACGCGTATTTCACGGTTTATCCAAACATCTGGCATCATGGGGATTACATCGAGATTAAAAGCGATACGGGCGGTGTCATTATTTATGGCCGCTCGGACGCGACCCTGAATCCCGGCGGGGTAAGGATTGGCACCGCCGAGATTTACCGGCAGGTAGAGACGATTGATGAGGTACTTGACAGCCTCGTTGTGGGGCAGAACTGGGACAACGATGTCCGGGTGATCCTCTTTGTAAAATTGCGGGAAGGGATTTCTCTTACGGAAGATTTTGCGAAAAGGATCAAAAAGACGGTGCGCGAGAATACGACTCCGAGGCACGTCCCCGCGAAGGTGATTGCCGTGGCGGATATCCCCTACACCATCAGCGGGAAAAAGGTGGAACTGGCGGTGAAGAAGATTATTCATGGCGAACCCGTGGCAAACAGAGACGCCCTGGCGAATCCGGAATCGCTCGATTTGTATAAGGACCTTAAAGAGCTTCAGTCATGATGCAAGGAAGAATCAGGTAAAAAAATAGCACAATAGAATCGGCAGCACAGGGGAACCCGCTTCTCCCTGTACTGCCGATTCTGTCTGAAAGCGGGAAACAACATCTGTTAAATTTAAAACGGGTTGACAGAATTTTGGGGGGTTGATGATGGATGCCTTTCTAAGCCATGAGTACCAGGGCCTGAAGGAAGCTGTCAGGGAATTTTCCGAGGGGGAAATGTCCGATGAGCTTTTGAAGGACTGTAATGATCGCCATGTTTATCCCTTTGATTTATACCGCAAGGCGGGGGAAGTCGGCATCATCGGAGCGGGTTTTGATGAAGATGTGGGCGGTTCGGGATTTGGTGTCATGGGTGCCGCGATTGCCATCGAACAGATGTGTCGTGTTTCTCCGGGACTTGGAATGGCGGTAAGCCTCGGCTGGATCCCCGGGCTGATGATAGATGTGAACGGCGACGACCAGATGCGTCAGAAATATGTCCGACCGATGATAGAAGGAAAGGCCATTTCGGCCATCTGCCTGACAGAGCCGAATTACGGAAGCGATATTCGCAGGATGGATACCGCGTGCGATCTGGTCATGGAAGAAAAGGGTGGCCGGTTTGTTGTCAACGGGAACAAAATCTTTACGACAAATGCCACCTATGCCACTATTTTTACAATCCTCTGCCAGGACGGAGAAAATGAGACGTCTCTGGTATTCGACAAAGAGGTCATGGAAAATAATGCCGGAGAGCTGGAAATCATTGAAATGCCGGGAAAAATGGGACAGCGATTTGTCTCCTCCTGTGAATTGACCTTCAAGGATTTTGAGATTTCCCGCGAGAACATTCTCGGGGAACGTTACAAGGGATTGAAAACCGTCATCAATTTTTTTAATAAGAGCAGGGTCGAAATCGCCTCGCAGGGCATGGGCGCGGCAGAATACGGCCTTTTCAAGGCCCTCGGGTATGCCCGGGAACGGGAGCAGTTTGGCAGGAAGATTATACAGCACCAGGCCATTGGCCATCAGATTGCCCGAATGATAACCGCGGTGAAACAGGCCCAGCTCCTGCTGTATGATACGGCATGGCGTTATGACCACAGCCGGGGCGGTTCATGGATGGAGCGGGCGCTTTCGACCTGTATGGTCAAGTCTTCCATCCCGGATCTTGCCCTCGATATCCTGAAGCGCGCCATTGATGTCTTCGGGGGGTATGGCTATTTTGAAGAAATGGGCCTGGAAGGGGCCTATCGCGACACGCGGATTACCCCTATCTATGAGGGAACAGTAGAGATGCAGCTTGATGTTATGTCGAACATCCTTCACCGTATCGACATGAACTATCTGAGCAAGGAATTTTTTTAACCCTTCGACCCTCTATTCTTTTTTATGCCAGAATCTCAGCCTTAGTGTTTTCCTTTCACCTTTCACTTTTTCGAATTCCTTCCGCCGCTCTTGACATCAATCCATGTGGCATCTAAAATTACCGTAAGCTCTGAACCCCTGTTTGATTCCCCGCCCGAGGCGGAAAAGGAGACGCGCTATGGTCCTTCTGATTATTTTTGGCATTATTGTCCTCATCATCGTTGCGGTTATTGGATGGATCATTGCCGCCTATAACGGCCTCGTCCGCCTCCGGAATCTTGTCGAAGAAGGATGGAGTGGCATTGATGTTCAGCTCAAAAGGCGCGCGGACCTTATCCCGAACCTCATTGAGACCGTCAAGGGGTATATGACCCACGAGCGGGAACTCCTTGAAAAGGTGACGGAGCTTCGCTCAAAGAGCATGAAGGCCGAAAATATCGGGGAAAAGGCGCAGCTTGCGGGGGCCTTGTCCCGGTCTCTTGCCAATATTATGGCCGTGGCAGAGGGCTACCCGGACCTGAAGGCCAATCAGAATTTTCTCGACCTTCAGGAGCAACTGGCCAAGATTGAGGATGAAATCCAGTTGTCCCGGCGGTATTACAACGGGACGGCGCGGAACATGAATATCAAGGTTGAATCCTTTCCCAGTAATATCATTGCGAACACGTTTCATTTCAAAAAAGCCGAATATTTCGAGATTGAAGATGAAGCAGACAAAAAAGCCCCGAAGGTCAGCTTTTAATCTTCCCAGGCAAATTCTTTCGCATATAAAATGAGGGGGATGTCATGAAACGACGCACGTTTTTCATTCTCATTTTCTCAATCGTTTTTACTCTAACCGCTGGATTTTTAAGCAGTGCTGAAGCCGCTCAGTCCGAAAGAATTCTTGATTTCAAGAGCCTCATCCGTGTCCATCAAAACGGGAGTATGACGGTTTCGGAAACGATCAGGGTTTTTTGTGCCGGCAGAAACATCCGTCATGGAATTTACCGCGATTTTCCCACAACCTACAGGGGGCCCCACGGAAATGCCTTCAAGGTATCCTTTCACGTCCTCAGGGTCCTGCGGGACGGCGCTTCTGAATCGTATCATTTTAAATCTTTATCCAACGGCATACGGGTTTATATCGGCAAGAAGAAGGTTTTTGTGCCCCATGGCATCCATACCTATACCCTCGTTTATAAAACGGATCGCCAGTTGGGCTTCTTCAAGGATCATGACGAATTGTACTGGAACGTCACGGGAAACGGGTGGCGTTTTCTCATAGAACACGCGTCCGCAACCGTGGTTCTGCCGCCGGGCGCCAGGATAACACAGAAGACCGCCTATACCGGGTTCAAAGGGGCCCGGGGCGCGGATTATACCTCGGGAACCGACAATAATGGAAATGTAACCTTCGAAACGACACGGCCCCTGAGACCGAGAGAGGGGATCAGTATTGTTGTTGCCTGGCCCAAGGGGGTTGTGCATGAACCGACTCAGCGAGATAAGATGATGTATTTCCTGCGGGATAACGCGAGCCTTATCGCGGCATTTTGCGGGCTGGTCATCCTGTTCCTCTATTATCTCGTGGCCTGGATCAAGGTGGGCAAAGACCCTGAAAAGGGAACGATTATCCCCCGGTTTCACCCGCCCGAGGGATTTTCTCCTGCCGCTGTCCGGTTTGTTATACAGATGGGGTTTGATCACAAGGCCCTCGCCGTTGCCATTGTGGATATGGCGGTCAAAGGGGCCCTCACGATCATTCAGGATGATGACAAGGTGTTTACACTGCACAGGGTTTCGGAAGGCAAAACAAAATTATCCGGCGGGGAACAAAAGATCCTGGATGCCCTGTTCGATTTTAGCGGAGAGATTGTCCTTAAATCCGGGAATCATCAGAAGGTTCAGGGGGCCATTAAAGCCCTGAAAAAAACCCTGGGAAGAGCGTATGAAAAAAACTATTTTTTGCGCAATACCCGATATTTCATCCCCGGTTTGGTCATAACCCTGCTTTCTCTCGGAGCGGTCATTCTTTCCGCGCGGGATATTGCTGAGGCTGGTTTTATGGCGCTTTGGCTTTCAATATGGACGGGGGGCTGTATATTGCTGCTGAAGATGGTGATTGCCGCATGGCGGGCCCGGCAAAAGGTTTTATCGTCAACCTTTTTTGCCCTGCCGTTTTTTGGCGGGGAAATCTTCGGGTTGGCCATGTTTGTTTCAGCGGTTTCGGTATCCGCCGGTTTTCTGCTCCTTCTGATTATCTTTGTAAATCTCCTCTTTTATCACCTGCTCAAAGCCCCCACGCGGCATGGGCGAAGAATTATGGATGAGATAGAGGGCCTTAAACTTTATCTTTCAACCGCGGAAGAGGAACGCCTGAAACTGATGCATCCCCCGGATAAGACGCCTGAATTATTTGAGCGGTTTCTTCCCTATGCCATGGCCCTCGATGTGGAAAACAAATGGAGCGAAAAGTTTGAAGATGTCCTGACCAGGGCCGCGGCTGAAGGTGGATATCAGCCCGCGTGGTATCGTGGCGGACCCCTTGATTCAGTTGGATTGATGGGAATGGCCACCGGGATTGGGAGTTCTCTCAGCAGCGCGATTGTTTCTTCTTCCGTCGCACCAGGGTCCTCCTCCGGATTTGGCGGTGGTGGTGGATCCGGCGGCGGTGGTGGTGGCGGCGGCGGTGGCGGCTGGTAAAAACAAGGATCGAACCCGCGGCCTTTGATTCCGGAGGCCGATGTTCTGTTTTGTCAGCATTGAATTTATAGTATGCAACAAAAATCTTATGAATGCTTTACCCTGTTTTTCCCGGGTATTGTGACGGGCCACAACTGATTTATCTTCAACGCACCTGGTTATTATGATGGTATGAATTGTAACGATGGAAAAACAGTTGCTTTCTGAGAAAATAAAGAGTCTTTCTGAGGCTGTGGGAATCGATGTCGTTGGATTTGCCGAAGCCTCGGAATTTTCAGGCTACGCATTAAAGCAGCACCCGCGGCGAGACCCGAAGCTGACACTGCCGGCCGCCAGATCCATCATTGTCGCGGGAATCTATATCGGTGGCGTAACCCTGCCCGGGTGGAAAACCCCATGGATTGGCCGGATAAGCCGGTTGTTTCTCTCCGGTTTTTTTCTCGATGTCGTGAAACCGCTTGAACCTGTTGCCGGGTTATTGAAAAGCGAGGGCTACCAGGCTGAAATTTGTGACGGCTCAAAAAATGGGGGCTCTATTCTGCCTTTGAAACTGTGCGCGGTCAGGGCGGGTCTGGGGTGGCAGGGCAAGCACTCCCTGCTCATATCAAAAAAATATGGGACATTCCTGGCCCTGGGCGGAATCATCACAGACGCGCCTTTGGAATATAACAGAGAAGAAGCGCCCAATCGATGCCGCAAATGCACCGAATGTCAGGACGCCTGCCCCGTTAAGGCCCTTACCCGGCCTCATGTGCTGACTGTGAAAAAATGTATGTCCTATTGCCTTTCAGATGAAAATCTTCCCGGGAAAGTTCAGGCCGTTATGGAAAACCGGATCGTGGACTGCGAAATATGCCAGGAGGCCTGTCCCTGGAACAGGAAACACCTTGAAAAGCCATTGGCAACAAAAATGACCGGCACCTTTCAGCAGAAAATCAGAGGTTGGGGAGACACTTTTTCCCTGACAAATCTGGCCAGGTTTTCAGAAAATCAATATAAAGACCGATTCGGCCATCTCAACGCCGACATCCCCTATCCTGTGTTTCGAAGAAATGTCCTGATCGCACTAAAAAGAGCTGAAAGAATTTCAGCAACGACAGACCGGTCAAACAATAAGCCACATAAATAAGGAATGTTGACCCAGTCAACACGCCTATTGAAATTTGCATGAAGAGGCGATTGAAAGGAGGCGGATATGGACTTCAAAGTAAGCCTGGAAGACAAAATTGAACGTGATGAAGTCGTTTCGCTTTACAGGGCAAACGGCTGGTCATCGGCAGAAAAGCCGGAGCAACTCATCCCTGCGCTTAAAAATTCAGATGCCCTGGTCACCGCCAGAATCTCCGGCAAACTGGTTGGTATTGGCAATGCCATTTCCGATGGCAGCCTTGTTGTCTATTATCCCCACCTGTTGGTTCATCCGGATCATCAGGGCAGGGGAATCGGCCGCGCCATGATGGCGCTTTTACAGCGGAGGTATGCCGCATTTCATCAACAAATGCTGACCGCGGATGTTAAAGCGGTTGAATTTTACAAGTCTCTGGGCTTCGAGCGGGCGGGGAAAACCGTGCCCATGTGGATTTATACCGGCAACGAACATTGATGTATTCGGCAGGCCGCTACAGGGAAAATCAACAAAGTTTAAGGCGTTGTAACCCATAAAATAAGGCTCTTTTATGGAAATTCCGTTGCATAGAAGTATTGAAAGATGAGGCAGAAATTACCGTAGGTATTGATAACTTGGAATATTTTCATGAGGTTATGTAGTTCCGAGTTAATCCGAAGACAGGATTTGCAAAAACACTTTGACGCCCGATGTCTCATAAATCCTTCAAGGTTTCTAAACGCTTCTCATCCATAGCCTCTTTTATAAGGAAATTCAATGCCCCGGACTGGGAATCTTTTTTAATCTCTTTGTCCCATATTTTATAGTCATAATCACAAAACCATTTTCTGAAATTCTCATATTCATCTTGCGGAAGAGATTTAACCTGTTTTTCAATCTCATGTAATGCCGGCATTCTAAAGCCCCCTTGGTTTATGTTTTTCTCTTGCTTGCAAAAGATCAAATTATAACAGCTTTGCCAACATCCTTTTTGGACAGACACGCCTCCTGTCAGCTTTCAGCTTCGATCTATTATTCAAAGCTGCAGGGACGCGGCATCTTGGAGAAATGCCCTTAAAAGAAGCGTGGGTGTTGGGGAATCGTCTTTTTTATACTGGGGATTGTTGCTATCCGGGGATCGAACCCGGGGCCTTTGGTTCCGGAGACTATAGTATAAATTTTTATTATTTCGATTTTCCCAGCTT
>JANTFN010000008.1 GCA_024763435.1 Thermodesulfobacteriota bacterium
AAGAAATTGCCCTGACACAAAATTCTGAACAGACCCATAAAAACCTGAAAAACAATAAAATCAAAGACATAAAACACCTTTCATGTCACGCCGTAAGTCCAAAGGACGGCGGCGGACGCCTTTCGCCCTTGGCCTTTTTCAATCATATCGCGGATTAGTCGCGACTATTCCACGAATTAACGCGTTTTGGTCTTGCCATAAGGCAAATTCCCCGCGTCTCCCCCTAAATCTCCTTAACTATCAGTTTTGTTTTTCTTCTACCTTCTACCTTCTACCTTCTACCTTCTACCTTTTTACATTCTACCTTTTTACTGTTGAACTTCCCGCCCGATAATGGTATAAAATTTCCCTATGGATTTTGATATTTCAACCTATTTGCGCGAAAGAAAGGCGTGGGTGGATGATGCACTCGCGGGGATTTTTGAGGGTTTATCGCGGCCCAGGCCCCTTTTTGACGCCATGTCCTACAGCCTTACGGCGGGCGGCAAACGGATTCGTCCGGCCCTTATGATGGCTGCCTATGAGATTTTCAGGGAGGACGGACGGGATATTATCGGTTTTGCCTGCGCGATGGAGATGGTTCACACTTATTCCCTGATTCATGATGACCTTCCCGCAATGGATGATGATGACCTGCGGCGGGGGAAACCTACCTGTCACAAGGTCTTTGGAGATGCCATGGCGATCCTTGCCGGGGATGGCCTGCTGACGGAGGCCTTTTCCCTAATCACAAACACAGACAAAACGGGGAACTGGCCCGCGGAGGTACGCCTTGGGGTTGTCCATGAACTGGCAACCGCTGCCGGGGCGGCCGGGATGGTCGGCGGGCAGGCCATGGATATCTTATCGGAGCACAGGGAGGTTGATCTCGATACCGTCCGTTTCATCCATACGCACAAGACGGCGGCCCTCATCCGCGCCTCGGTTCGGATTGGCGCCATGCTCACCGGAGCAGACAGTGAAGACCTCTCCCGTTTGTCCCGTTACGGCGAGGCCATCGGTATTGCCTTTCAAATTGTGGATGATATTCTTGACGTGGAAGGCAGCACCGACACCCTCGGCAAGGCGGCTGGGGCAGACGGTAAGCTGGAAAAGGCGACCTATCCCGCCGTCGCGGGGCTGACGCGCGCGAAAGAAAAGGCACAGGCCTATATCACCTCCGCGCGGGAGACCCTTCAGCCCTTTGGCAGCCGCGCCGAGTCCCTTCAACAGATAGCAGACCTTATCCTTAAGAGGAATAATTAGATGCGTATCCTGGATAACATTAACGATCCCAAAGACTTAAAAACCCTGTCCATTGAGGAGCTTGAAACCCTCGCGGAAGAAATCCGCCGTGTGATTATTGAGACGGTTTCAAAAACCGGCGGACATATCGCGCCGAGCCTCGGGGTGGTGGAGTTGACCCTCGCCGTTCACCGCGTCTTCGATTCCCCCAATGACCGGATCGTCTGGGATGTGGGCCACCAGAGCTACCCCCACAAGCTCATCACGGGGCGGCGGGACCAGATTCACACCCTGCGCCAGTTCGGGGGACTCAGCGGGTTTCCCAAACGTTCGGAGAGCATCCACGACACCTTCGACGTGGGGCACAGCAGCAACTCCATCTCCGCGGGGCTGGGCATGGCCGAGGCGTTTCAGCGGAAGGGAAAGGCCCGGAAGGTGATTGCTATTATCGGAGACGGGTCGATGACGGCGGGTATTTCCTTTGAGGGGTTGAATCAGGCAGGTGAAATGAACCGGGATCTCGTCGTGATTCTGAACGATAACGAGATGTCCATCTCCCCGAACGTGGGGGCCCTTTCCGCCTACCTGAACCGTATCATGACAGGCCAGTGGGTCAACCGGACCCGGGACGAAATCAAGTCCTTTCTCGAAGACCTTCCCGGAATCGGCAAGCCGATGTATAAATTCATGCGGCAGGCAGAGGAATCCCTCAAGGGGATGATGGTCCCCGGCATCCTCTTTGAAGAGCTTGGCCTGAAATACTTCGGCCCCATCGACGGGCACCGGATGGAACACCTTATTAAGACCCTTGAAAACGTGAAGAAACTCTCCGGGACGATTCTGGTTCATGTCGTAACGCAGAAGGGGAAGGGATATCCCCCCGCGGAAAGCCGGCCGTCCAAATTTCACGGTATCGGCGCGTTTGACATCCCCACCGGCGAAACACCCCCGAAAAGCCGGCCGTCTTATACGGAAATTTTCAGCAAAACACTCGTTTCGCTTGCTAAAAAGGATTCCTCTATCGTTGCTATTACCGCGGCAATGCCGAGCGGCACGGGGCTGGACCGTTTTCAGGAAGAATTTCCGGACCGGTTCTATGACGTCGGTATCGCGGAACAGCACGCGGTGACTTTCGCGGCCGGTATGGCGCTTGAGGGGCTCAAACCCGTTGTTGCCATTTACTCCACCTTTCTGCAGCGCGCCTTTGACCAGGTTATTATTGATGTCTGCATGCAGGATATCCCCATCAATTTTGCCCTTGACCGCGCGGGAATTGTCGGTGAAGACGGCGAAACCCATCAGGGGGCCTTCGATATCGGCTACCTCCGCATGATTCCGAACCTGATCCTGATGGTCCCGAAAGACGGGGAAGAATTGAAACGCGTCGTTGCCACGGCACTGGAGACCCCTCATCCGGCCGCGTTCCGTTACCCCCGCGGCGCTATTCCGGACGAGGTCCACACCTTTGACACTGCCACGCCCCTTCCCCTGGGAAAATGGGAAATCCTGCACCAGACGGGCACGGACCTGCTGGTCCTTGCCGTGGGCGCGACGGTGTCTCCCGCCCTGGCCGCCGCCCTTGAAATTGAAGCGGCCTACGGGCTCCAAAGCACCGTCGTCAACGCCAGGTTTATTAAACCCATGGATACGGATTTTCTTAAAACATTTGTCCCCGAGGCCTCCTTTCTCTTTACCGTGGAAGAAAACGCGGTGATGGGCGGTTTTGGCAGTGGTGTCCTTGAACAGCTTGCCGGCCTCGGAATCACCCCGCCAAAGGCCTTTCTGCACGGCCTGCCGGACGCCTTTATTCCCCACGGCGCGACGGCCATCCTGAAGGAAAAGTTAAACCTTGATAAAAAGGGTATCCGAGACACGATTGTGGAAAAAATGGGCCTGAAGGGAATAAAAAAGAAGGGTGTGACGCCGCACCCGAAACAGGTCGTATCCCAGAAGAATTCCTCATAAAACGGACCACGCTTGCTTCAGAAGAGACACAAACCCGTTCCCGCCATGAAAAAACTACGCGCGGATACCCTCCTCTTTGAAAGCGGCCTTGTTAAAAGCCGGCAGGAGGCCCAGCGGAGAATTCTCGCGGGAGAGGTCTGGGTGGGAGACAAACGCGTTGACAAGGCGGGCACACGCCTCGACGCGGAAACAGAGTTGCGTCTCACGGGGCATCCCCTTCCCTTTGTCGGCAGGGGGGGACTGAAACTCCAGGCCGCTTTACAGGCCTTTCGTGTGGACGTCGCGGGGCTGGTGGCCGTGGACATAGGGGCTTCGACGGGCGGGTTCACGGACTGTCTCCTGCAGCGGGGCGCGCAAAAGGTCTATGCCGTGGATGTGGGGTATGGCCAGCTCGACTGGAAAATTCGGCAGGATGCGCGTGTCGTGGTGCTGGAGCGGACCAACGCGCGCTATCTGACGCGCGAAATCCTCCCGGTTGCCCCCGACGTGGCCGTTATGGACGTCTCTTTTATCTCCGTGAAAAAGATACTCCCCGCCCTGGTTCCGCTCATGAAGGAAACCGCGCGCCTGATTATCCTTGTCAAGCCTCAGTTCGAGGTAGGCAAAAATGAAATCGGCAGGGGCGGCATCATCAGGGACCCCGAAAAACATCAGCGCGTTATTGATGACATTACCGCGTTCTGCCGCACGCTGTCGCTGAAAAACGAGGGCTGCATCCCCTCCCCGGTCCTCGGCGCGAAGGGCAACCGGGAATTTCTGCTGCTCGAGACGAGGCAATGGGCGTCATAACCTCCCCAAAACCGGCTAAATTGATTGCCGGAATCCTGCTTTCTCCCGCGGAAGCCCCCAGAGACAGGGTTTTCGCGCGGCTTACCGAGACCTTTGGACCCATCGATAAGACAAGGGAATGCCTCCCCTTCGACAAAACGGATTACTACGCCGGCGAGATGGGCAGCACCCTGCTGCGTTGCTTTGTTTCTTTTGAGACCCTTGTCAATCCGGGCGACCTGTCCGGTTTCAAGCACGCCTCGAACAATTTAGAGGCCGAATTTAAAAATGCCGCGGGGGGGCGTGCCGTCAATATCGACCCGGGGCTCATTACCCTTGAAAACCTCATCCTCGCGACCACGAAAAATTTTACCCACCGCATCTATCTCGGCCGGGGGATTTACGGAGACCTGACGCTTATCTTTCAAAAGGGGCGATATCATGCCCTCCCGTGGACCTACCCCGATTACAGCGATCCGGAGGCCCTGATCTTCTTCCACGCCATCCGGGACGCCTACAGAGAACAACTTAAAGGACAAAATAATCTATGAAAAGCATGACCGGCTACGGCAAAACGCAGGATAACACGTCCGCGGGGGTTGTGAGCGTTGAAATGATCTCCGTCAATCACAGAAACCTTGATCTGCGTCTGAGGATTCCAGATGCGTTCCGCTTTGTTGAGATAGACATCCGGAATCTTCTCAAGAAGAAGCTGCGCCGCGGCCACGTCGAGGTAGCCGTCAGGGTTAAACCTGATCCCGAATCGGCCTCAGAAAATATCGCGATTAATCTGCCCGCCGCCCTTGCCTATCACCGGGAGGCGGCAAAATTTTATCACGCTGTCGGAAACGCGGAAGAGGCCCCCGCCTCGGACTGGATCTTTGGCATGAAAGATGTCTGGAACACCCCGGACCCAGTTGACAGCCATGCAATTAAAGAGGCCCTGCTGCTTTTAAGCGACCGGGCCCTGACCGCCCTGATCGCAACACGCGCGTCGGAAGGGGCGGCCCTTGAATCCTTTTTCGAACAGAAAACGCGGGGCCTGCTTCCCATTGTGAAAGAAATTACCGTCCTCAAGGATGAGATTCCCACTCAGGCCCAGGCAGCCCTGGAAGCCAGGCTCAGAGAGCTCGACGCCGACAGCACGGTTAGTCCGGACAGGCTCGCTCAGGAGATAACATTGCTGGTGCAACGCGCGGACATCACGGAAGAGGTATCCCGCCTCGGCGCCCATATTAAAAACTTCCTCAAAAAGATTCATCAACCTGATATCGGCGGCAAGGAGCTTGATTTCATCCTGCAGGAGATGAACCGGGAAACCAACACTATGGGTTCAAAAAGTGCCTCTTATCAGCTCTCCACCCTCATGATTCAGCTCAAGGAGACCATCAGCCAACTTCGGGAGCAGGTTCAAAATGTCGAATAAGACCTCTCCGCTTGTTTTCATCATCTCCGCGCCGTCAGGGGCGGGAAAGACAACGCTTATTCATCGGGTTATGGCCGCGCGCCCGAACCTGACTTTTTCGGTTTCTCATACAACCCGATCACCCCGACAAGGGGAAACCGACAAGCGGGATTACTATTTTGTTTCCCGCGAAACTTTTCGCGAGATGATTGAAAATAACGCCTTTCTTGAATGGGCTGTTGTCTATGGGGAGTATTACGGGACATCCGCGGGTGAAATTCGGCGCCTTCACAGGCTTGGGAAAGATGTTATCCTTGACATCGATGTCCAGGGTGCCCTTCAGGTTATGGAAAAACTGGATAAAAAGCAGCTTGTTTCCATCTTCATTCTTCCCCCTGATATGGAAACCCTGAAACAGCGCCTTATCGCGCGCGGGAAGGATCCGTTAGAACGGATTGAAAGGCGTCTCGCGACGGCCCGGGAGGAAATCCGGCAGTCCGACCGGTATAATTTCCGTATTATTAATGACGACCTTGAACGTGCCACGCGTGACCTGGCAAAAATAATGGGGCAAACATAAACCCCCTTGAATGCCTCCTCTTTTTGGGTCTGAAATCCCTGAACTTGAAGAGGCGTAAATGCGTGTCATGTGCCGGCTCCCTCTTGAAATTTTAATTTTTCTTCATTGACACGATACCCTCCGCGTGTTACTTTATCAGTGTTATCGGAAACATTTTGGTTTGGGTATCAAGGAGGTGATTAAATGTTAGGTTTCGCTGACAGCCTTACTGCCTGGGGGTATATTCTTTCTTTTCTCGCCACGATTCTTTGTATTGTGTACGGTCTTGTTAACTGGAATAAGGGAACTGAATCTGAAGAAGATTATCGCAGGTCGGTGGAATGGGAACGGGAAGAGATTGAGGTAGAAGACAGACTTCCCTGATCTTCTGACGCAGTAAAATTATCAAACATTTTTTAGAGGAGAAAAATCGATGGCCTTAAATATTGTGCTTGTTTTATTATATCTCATCGTTATTTTCTATCTTGGATACAAGGGCTGGCGCGAAACACAAACCGCCTCTGATTATATGATTGCCGGAAGGGAAATTAACCCCTATGTCATGGCCATGTCTTACGGGGCAACCTTTATCAGCACCTCGGCCATTGTGGGTTTTGGGGGGGCCGCGGCGCTTTTTGGTTTCAGTGTCATCTGGCTGACCTTCCTGAATATCTTCGTTGGTATTTTCATCGCGTTTGTCTTTTTCGGGAAACGCACGCGAAAAATGGGCCGGCGGCTTGATGCCCATACCTTTCCAGAAATTCTCGGCATGCGGTTTGAATCACGTTTTATCCAGGGATTTTCGGCGCTTGTCATCTTTCTGTTTCTTCCTGTCTATGCCGCCGCGGTACTTATCGGCATTTCCAGATTTATTGAAGTTTCCCTCCATATTCCTTACTGGGCGGGGTTACTTGGATTTTCCGTTATCCTCGCCCTCTATGTCATCTGGGGCGGGTTAAAAGGCGTCATGTATACCGATGCCCTGCAGGGAACCCTGATGTTTGTCATGATGATTATTCTCATCGCGTTTACCTACTCTCATCTCGGGGGTGTCGGCCACGCGCATCAGGCATTAACGGATATGGCAAATCTTGTTCCGGCAAAACTTAAAGCACTCGGGCACATGGGATGGACCGCCTCGCCGAAGTCGGGATCACCGCTCTGGTGGATTGTCTATTCCACCATCGTTTTCGGTGTCGGTATTGGCGTGCTGGCGCAGCCGCAACTCTCCGTCCGTTTTATGACGGTTAAGAACGACGCATCGTTGAACCGCGCGGTTCTTGTCGGCGGTATTTTTATCCTCGCCATGACCGGTATCGCTTTTACGGTTGGTCCGCTTTCCAATGTTTTGTTCTTTCAAAAATTCGGGAAGATTTCCATTGCCATGGCCGGAGGAAATATCGATAAGGTTATCCCGCTTTACATCTCGAAGATAATGCCGGGCTGGTTTGCCACCCTCTTTTTACTTGCCATGCTGGCAGCAGCCATGTCTACCCTGAGCTCACAATACCATGTCGGCGGGACCTCGCTTGGCAGGGATTTTTATGAAAGGGGCCTCGGGAAAACGAGCGGCGGCGAAATCACCGCAACCCGCTTTGGTGTGGGTCTTACCATCCTGTTCACAATTATGTGGGGCCTGTTTCTGCCGCCCAGCGTTATTGCCATTGCCACGGCCTTCTTTTTTGGGCTTTGTTCTTCGACCTTCCTCCCCATGTACACCGCCGCCCTTTTCTGGAAACGGGTCACGCGGAAGGGAGCCATTACAAGCATGGTCGGCGGTTTTGCCGTCAG
Organism: Thermodesulfobacteriota bacterium; assembly: GCA_024763435.1. Lineage (GTDB taxonomy): Bacteria > Desulfobacterota > S145-22 > S145-22 > S145-22 > JANTFN01. The sequence goes on from JANTFN010000008.1 coordinate 7,713, forward strand.
CTTCTTCTGGCTGCTTTTTGTGCATAAGAAAGAGGCCGCTGCCATTGGCCTGTGCAAGGCCCTCACGGGCAAGGTTACCCTTCTGGGCTACCCGTGGGTTGTGGTCGATCCCAATCTTATCGCCCTGCCAATTTCCATCATCTTAATTATTATCGTCAGCCTTATGACGCCGCGCATGGATGATGAACATGTTGAGAAATGTTTTGACTGGTAATATTCAGGTAGAAGGTAAAAGGTAGAAGGTAGAAAACTGAAGGGAAGGCAATATTAAGCGGGCATTTCTATTCAGTTGCCTGAGAACCTTTTGCCATTGTTTCTTCGATTTGTTTATTAAAAAAATCCCGTCAGGAACAATTTCCTGACGGGATTAATCGTTTCAACCTCGCTTTCAAAATCAGGGGGTCGGAACTGTGGACTTCTTCCCGACATACTGAACCCTTAATTTTGGTTTTTCTATCTTGCCGCTCGGGTTTCTGGGGACATTTGAAAAGACAATTTTTTCCGGCCATTTGTATTTTGCCAGGCCGCCTTCCTTGCAAAAATCGACAACTTCCTGCTCTGTCATGGACTCGCCGGGATGGAGCTGAATAACGGCCATCGCAATTTCCACCAGCCTTTCATGGGGATATCCAATTACGGCGACATCCGCAATCTTGGGGTGTTTGTGGAGATAATCCTCAATCTCGGCGGGGAATATGTTTTCTCCCCCTCGAATAATCAGGTCTTTCTTTCTGTCCGCGATATAGTAATAGCCATCCTCATCTTTCCTGACCAGGTCCCCCGTGTATAAAAACCCGTCTTTAATTGTCTTGGCTGTCATTTCAGGGTTCTTATAATATTCCTTCATAAGGCGCGGGGCCTTGAAAATAAGTTCGCCTACTTCACCAACGGGAACTTCCTTGCCCTCAAAGTCCACCACCTTGGCCTCGACGCCAAAGGTCGGCTTCCCGATGGAGCCTGGCTTGTCCAGAACATCCTCGTCATACAGGTTAAAGGAGCCGCCCCCGCCACCTTCCGTAATCCCGTAAATATTCCCTGTCTTAAAAGGCAGGAGCCGTTTCATATCCTCAAACAAGCTGTGAGGCACCGGCTGCGCGCCGATGACAACATAACGCGTGCTGGAAAAGTCATAATTAGAGAGGTCAATTTCTCCCCGTTTGACGGCTTCAACTGAATCAGACATCGTGGGAACCGTAACCCAGCCACTTGTCACCTTTTCCTGTGAAATCGTATCTAAGAGATATTTAGGGTTGTTGAGCTCAAGCAGGGTGACAATTTTACCCCCCGCCATATAACTGGGGAAAGAAAGGAACATACTGCCACTGTGATAAAACGGGTGCGCCGCAAGATAGGTTGTTTCGTATCCATCGTTGTAAGTCAGGCCAACCGCGGTGCCAATCTGGAACAAGGTCTTGTGCGCCTGACAAACCGGTTTCGGTTTTCCCGTTGTGCCGGAGGTAAACATCAGTTCCGCCATATCATCATCATCCACCTCTACCATGATATCCTCAGCGCTGGCCTTCATAACTTCTTCGTAAGCGGTCATGTCGTCCGGGACATTGTCTCCAATACAGATATAATTTTGAATACTCGTCATCCTCTCCTGAGCGGGTTGGACCTTGGGGAGAAAGCCATCGCTGAAAATAAAGGCCTTTGGCGCCGTTGCGTTTGCAGCAAACTCGATATCCTGCGCCGCGAAACGAAAATTTAAGGGGATGACGGCTGCGCCTGTCTTTAAAATTCCAAAATAAGTGACATACCATTCCACACTGTTCATTTGAAGGTGCATGACACAGTCGCCGGGTTGAATATCAAACTTATCTCTGAGAAAATTTGCCACCCTGTTGGTTTGCTCGTTAAATTCCTTCCAGGTCAGCGAGCGGCGGAGATTTTTCGAAGGCGTTAATTCAATAAAAAACTCCTCGTCCGGGTATTTTATGGCGTTAATCCTTCCAAAATTCGCGAAATTCATCTTTCCACCTCCTGTTAAAAATTAACACTTTTTCACGCGTGGATATCCCTGCACGTGACGACGAATTAGACTTATAACATACGTTGTTTTTACCACGCAAGCAGCCATGTGTCAATATTTAAAACGGGATACTTTACGCCTCCTTCCCTTTTACTTAAACCATAAAGATGGAAAGGGAATATTTTAATCCACATATTCCGTCAATGACACGGATGCAGGCCATTGAAGACTCTTTACAAAGCTGTCACTTTTGCTTCACGGACAAAAACATACCCGGCAACACCGATAAGGGCCGCCACAAAACAAAATCGGAAACCCCATATAAAACCCTGTAATGTCATAATATTACCGCCGGATACCTGTTTGATAAAAGCCCCTATGCCATGCTGGAAGGTCGCCGCGCCGATCATGGTAAAGAAGTTCACCCCGGTCATTGCAAGACCGGAAACCCCGGCGGGCATCAGCTCTTTGATGTTGGCATACATAACCCCGCCACAGGAGGTAAAAAAGCCCATCCCGGCAAAAGAGGCCAGAAGCAGCCATTCAGGGAGGCTGTTCGTATAAAAACAGAGTGGCAGCATCATAAGGCTGTAACCGGCCATTCCTATGACAACCACCTTCTTTCTGCTTTTGAAAATCCTGTCCGAAAAGTGCCCAATCAATGGACTGCCGACAATAAAACCCAGCGGGAATGCCAGAAGGAAATTCCCTGTTTTTACAAGGGAAAATTGATAGACCGTTATTAAAAATGGCCCCGCCCACAATGCCGAAATAGCGACATAAGTCCCGTAGCGAACATAGGTTGTGAGGGCAATCAGCCAGAAGCTCGGGTGTCGAAAAACAAAAAGAAAGTCACGTGCTGAAGGGCGGTTTTCCAGCTCATCCCTGAGCGTCACAGTTTCCACGCCCTTACCAGCAAGAACCGGCTTTTCTCTGACTATTTTTATAATCAAGAAAACAATTAAGAGATGGCATGCCGCCAGACCGTAGAATGCGGCACGCCACCCGGCTGTTTTAACAACCACGGCAAGAGGGGTTGTCGCAGCCATAACTCCCAGGGTTCCCACGGATAAAATCAGACCGGAGGCCGTGGCAAAGCTGTTTTTCGGAAACCAGTTAATGAGAAGTTTTAACACGCCCATCAGCGCGCAGGCCATTCCAATGCCAATCAGGGCCCTGCCCACCAGGGCCATCGCAAAATTATGGGCGCTGGCAAAGATAAGTGCCCCCGCCAGGCCGACAAATGCGAGAAGGACCAGGGTCCTTTTTGCCCCGAAGAGGTCCAGGGCGACTCCCATTGGGAGCTGCACCAGGGCAAACGCGTAGAAAAAAATGGCGCTTAAAAGCCCCAGGCCCCGTGCGTTCAGTCGCAGGTCCTTCATGATATCTATCGCGATAACGGCTGATGAACTCCTGTAAAATTGTGACAGCAGGAACAGCAACCCCAGAGGCACGAACATCCATATTATTTTTGAAAATCGGCTCAATATTTTCATGAAGTAAAGATTAGACGGTTATGAAAAAGTTTTTAATATGAAGGCGCGCTTAGTGTTTTTCCTTCTACCTTCTACCTTCTACCTTCTACCTTCTACCTTCTACCTTCTACCTTCTACCTTTTTCCTTTTTCCTTTTTCCTGTTCAAGCAGCATCGGCCTAACATCAAATTCCGAGAAAAACCTCTTTAACCTCTTTGTTAAGGAGTAATTCCTCGGACTTTCCCTCCATCATAACCCGTCCGGTTGATAGAACATAGCCATAATCCGAATTAGCCAGGGCCAGATGGACATCCTGTTCCACAATAAAAACCGTGGTTCCCTGTTTATGAATTTCCTTAACAATATCAATTAAATCATCAACAATCAGGGGGGCAAGCCCAAGAGACATCTCGTCCACAAGCAGGAGAGATGGATTTCCCATCAGACCTCTGGCCATGGCACACATCTGCTGCTCTCCCCCCGAAAGACTCCCCGCCTTCTGCTTGCTGCGTTCTTTCAGCCGTTCAAAAATACCATACATCCGGTCAAGGTCTTTTTGCAATTCAGGGTCTTTCCCTCTGCGGTAGGCGCCCATGAGTAAATTCTCCTCAACCGTCATATCAGGAAACAGGCGCCGTCCCTCGGGCACATGCACAATCCCGCGATTTACAATATCTTTAGAGGAGAGCTGCGTCAGAACCTCACCGTTAAAGATAATTTCACCACTCATGGGTCGAATCAACCCGGAAATTGTTTTAAGCAGAGTGGTCTTTCCGGCGCCATTCGCGCCTACAAGCGAGACAATCTTGCCCTTTTCTACTTCAAAACTGACATCCCAGAGAACCTGAACATCTCCATAGCCGACATTCAGATTTTTGACCTCTAAGAACATACTGCCTCCTATTGAACCAGTTCCTTATATCTTCTCCCAAGATAGGCCTTGATCACCCGCTCGTCGGCAAGGACATCGTCCGGCTTTCCATCCGCTATTTTCGCGCCGTGATGTAAGACAAAGATTCTGTCGGAAACCCCTTTTATGGCCCGCATGACGTGTTCAATAACAAGAATGCTGATTCCCTTATCCCGTACCTTTTGAATCAATTCCACGGCCTTGTCAATCTCCGAAAAATTCAAACCGGCCATGACTTCATCAAAGAGAATAACTTCAGGCCCCATCGCCAGTGCCTTGGCTATTTCGAGTCTTTTCCGAGACGCGACATTCAGGTCATCGGCACGGCGGTTTGACATATCCTCTAACCCCACAAATTCCAGGACCTCTTCCGCCCTTTCTATCGATTGTCTGGAACTCAGTGTTTTACCCAGGGCACCAAACATTGCCCCGACAGATACATTCTCTTTGACGGTCATCCCGGGAAAAGGTTTGACAATCTGATACGTCCGGCTAATCCCCATTCGACCAATTTTGTAAGGTTTATAACCCGTGATATCCATACCTTTAAAAAAAACCTGGCCGCGTGTTGGCGGATAGGTTCCTGAAATCATATTAATAATCGTCGTCTTACCCGCGCCGTTCGGTCCAATAAGCCCAAGAATCTCGCCTTTGTTCAGGACAAAGTCCACCTCGCTGACCGCCCTAAGTCCGCCAAACTCCTTGGTTATTTTTTTTCCCTCTAAAACCGCCATATTAATCAGTCCTTTTATACCCTGTGATCACGGATATTTTGCAGCAGGTAGCTAATCCCAAACTTTTTTCGACCGCTGATAATATCCATAATGCCCTTTGGCGTAAATACGATTGCAAAAATCACGATGGCACCAAAAAACAAGGTGTGCGCAACGAGAAAATAATTTGTTAAAATCTCTGAAATGATCTCTATGCTCAGGGCACCCAGCAACGGCCCCAGGATGCTTCCTATACCCCCAAAAACCGCCATAACGATCATCTTGACGGTCACGCCCACATCAAAAACAGATTCGGGTTTGATAAACCCCTGCTGGTAGGCATAAAGACTCCCCGCCAGACCGGAAAAAAAACCACTTAAGGCAAAAGAGGTTATCTTAAACAGGGTCGTATTGACGCCGAGGGAGTTTGCCGCCTCTTCATCTTCGCGGATGGCGATTAAGCCATATCCCAGTTTCTTTTTGAGAAAAATATACGTTACCACCAGCGTCAAAACCAGAACCCCCAGCATCATGAAATAGAAAAAGATATACTGGGATTTGACCGAGAGATCCATTACGGGCAGATAGATTCCCGAGTTCCCCTCCGTAATCTCCAGGTTATCAACCAGGGCCTTCATGGCCTCCGCAACGCCAAGGGTCGCAATGGCAAAATAGTGCCCCTTTAACCTCAAAACGGGCAGCCCTATCAGAATCGCGAAGATAGCGGCCCCCACACCAGAGGCGGGAAAACCAACCCAGAAGGGAACGCCCCCTTTTTCCATCAATACGGCGGAGACATAGGCCCCAATTCCGAGAAAAACGACATTTCCAAAAGAGGCATAGCCCGTATAACCCCCAATAATATTCCAGGCACTTGCCAGCACCGCGAACATGAGGGCGTTTGTAACAAACCTGATAATAAAATTCCCGGAGAAAAAAGGGAGGGCTATCCCGATGATGATTAAAATTCCTAAAAAGAGTCCCTTTGTGACGGTTCCTTTTTGCGCCATTATCCCTTACTCGCTTTTCCCCAGGATACCCCTGGGAAGAAAAATCAAAACAAGAACCAGAATCGTAAAACTGATAAAGTTCTCATAAGTGGTCCCAAACCAGTTGCTGCCAAGGGCCTCGGCGACACCGAGTGTCAGGCCGCCGACAATAGGGCCAAACATGGTCCCCAGACCGCCAATAATCACCACAACAAAGGATTTAAGGGTCAGGATTCCCCCCATCATGGGGTTAATGGGGAATAAAATAGCCCAGAGTGTTCCCGCGGCGCCCGCAGCGCCGACACCCAGCCCAAAGGTCAGGGCATAGGTTTTTGCCACATCAACCCCCACAAGCCTCGCGGCATCAAGGTCCTGAGAAGTCGCGCGTATCGACCGCCCAAGGCGGGTTTTGTTCAGGATAAAGTAGAAAACGCACGCAATAATCAGCGCAATCAGGAACGCCCCGAGGCGGACATAAGGAATTGTCACAAAGTTCCCAATGCTGAAATTTGACGCGCCATAGGGAACCTGTATCTTTCTGACGTCCGCTGTCCACATGACCAGCGCGAGATTATTGATGAAGATTTCAATTCCAAAGGCAAGGATCAGGGTGATAAAGATGGTCGCGCGAATGACCAGATTAATCAGATAGCGCTGTATCCCGTAACCAATAACAAAAAGGATAAAAATTGACAAAAAAAGGCTGATAAACGGATCCACCCCGAGAAGGCTGAAAAACCAGTAGGAGCAGTAGGCTCCCAACATGATAAAGGCGCCATGCGCAATATTGATAATATCCATCACACCCCATATCAGGGACATGCCGAGGGCCATCAGGGCATACAGCCCACCTTTTAAGATTCCATTGATAATGATTTGAAGCAGCATGTTAAAACCCTCTTATCACAAAAGAAGGCGGGAGGTAAAGACCAAGCTTCACCTCCCGTCATTTACGTCAACTTAGCGTGTTTTCCATGCCGGCATGGGATAAATGGGTTTCTTCGTTCCCTTGGGATAAACCTGATAAACCTGGCCACCCTGGATCTGGAGAACGACACTGCTCCCTTTGATCTGGCCATTAGGATTGAAACGAACGGGACCGTAAATCGTTTCTATATTCGTTTTTGCTATCGCATTGCGGACCTTTTCGGGATTCAGTGTGCCCGCTTTCTCTATCGCATTTTTCAGGACTGCTATTTCAGCAACGGCAGAGGCATTGTGATAATCCGGATCATAGTTGTATTTAGCCTTAAATTTTGCGACAAAATCCTTGGTACTCTTAAAGATAATTCCCTTGAAATTCATCTGGGGGGACCAGCTTGCAACGCCAAAGATGTATTCAGCGTTCTTTCCCAGTGACTTTCTGAAATCCGCCTCGGACGGTCCTACCGTCAGGGAAATCATCTTAAGATTTACATTCAGTTCTTTCGCCTGCTGAACGAGATTGATTCCGCCCTCCGTATGACCTGCCATGAGCAGGGCATCAGGGGCCAGGGACTTCACCTTTGTGAGGATCGTGTTGAAATCAGCGGAGCTCTCAGAAATTTTTTCATATAACACAACCTTTAACCCCAATTTTTCAGCGTTCTTTTTTGCCCCTTTGGCAACACTGAGATCAAACTTGTCATCCCCGAAAATAATGGCAATCGATTTTGGTTTTGGTTTAAAACCTGTAAGCATACTCAATGTTGTGCCAAAATACTGCCCCGCTGAAGGAAGGGTCCCAAAGATGTAGGGATTTTTTCGGCTGAATATCTTACCGGAAGCCCCCCCACCTTCGACCATAGGAATTTTATAGCGCTGGGCAACAAGGCTGTCAGGAATGGTAACCCCGCTCGAGTAGGGCCCCAGGAGAAAGTTTACTTTATCTTCCACGATCAGTTTTTCAATCAGCTTAGCGCTCTCAGCGGCATCACTCTTGTCATCGTAGAAAACGATTTTAATAGCATACGCCTTTCCGGCCACCTTGATACCGCCAGCCTTGTTAATGGCCGCCGTAGCAAGCTTCAGGGAGTCAACATAAAGTTTACCTGTACGGCTTTTCTTTCCCGTAAAGGACATGGCACATCCGAGCTTTATGACGTTCTTGGCATACGCGGGTATGTTAAAGCTTACTACCAGTCCCAGAACAATTCCTGAAACAACCAATCCCTTTAACCATTTGATGCCTGTTTTCATCGTTCTTACCTCCAGTTAAATTAACTTTTTAACAGTTAAAAACGATTCACCTCCTTCCTGATTTAAATGTATTGAATGGACTCACACAATTAGCGTCATAACACAAATGATAATTCCTGACAACTGAATAATTGCCCCGAATTTTACGCCATTGATTGACAAACAATCTTTAATATTGTTAGAGTTATCTCGGGAGTTGAGTAGAAAACATCATGAAAAAATCTCAAATCATCTGGGTTGTGGACGCAGATTCCCTGAGCGGGCTCGCAACAGTAACCCTTTTAAAAGAAATGGGACATATTCCTGTGCATATCTATTCCGGGCAGGAAACCTTTAGCAGGCTTAAACGCGAAGTTCCGGATTTAATTTTGTTAAATCCGGAACTCGAGGATACGGAGGGTCTTGATTTTCTGAAAAAACTTTATGATACACTGGATCCAAAAGGTGTCCCTATTCTCATTATCTCCCGCATAAACACACCCGAATATATCTCACAGGTTCTCGAAAATGGGGGGTTTTGCTACATCAAAAAACCCGTCGATCCCCTTGAACTCTCAGCCTATATTCACAGTGCCCTGAAAAAAATGGAAATTTTTAAGGACCTTCAGGAGAAAAATGAACGTCTGAAGAAACTTTCCGTAACCGACAGTTTAACGGGACTTTTTAATCACAGATATCTTATCGAACAACTGGAAAAAGCATTCAATTTATTTGTCCGCTTTAAAAGACCCTTTTCCTTTATTATGATCGACCTGGACCGCTTCAAAAATGTCAACGACACCTACGGGCACCTTACCGGAGATCAGGTTCTGCTGCAAATCGCAACTGTCCTGACCGCCGGGAGACGAAACACGGATATTGTCGGTCGCTACGGCGGGGAAGAGTTTGGCTTGCTGCTGCCGGAAATAACACCGGAAAACATTGTGAAAGTAGCCTTGCGAATTATCAATAATATCCGAGCCCTGACCCTGAAACCTGTTAATAACCCCTCTCTATCGTTCCATGTCGCCGCGAGTTTTGGTATCTCAAGCTGCCCGGACCCCAAGGGCACCAGCGCGGAAGACTTTATCAACTTATCGGATCAGGCGCTTTATAAGGCAAAAAGCAAAGGCGGTAACTGCATTTATATGTTTAAAAACGGTTTCGTCTCTGAAATCAGAGAGGATCAAGACGAATAATCGAGGTTAAACTGACGAATCTTTTTACGCAGGGTATTACGATTAATCCCCAGAATCGATGCAGCCTCTCCAATTTTATTTTCTGTTTTTTCAAGCGCAAGTGTAATCATTATTTTTTCCACAACCCCCATCACGTTTGACAATATATCCCTGCAGGCCCCTTCATCAGATTTATCGAGGAGTTTCCGAAACCTGCTGGCCAACAGGGTCTCAAACGCAATCGCCTCACCATCGCCTGCCGTAAAAAGAAAATCCTCAACTATTTTATTGAGATAATTCAGGTTCAGTGACAACGACAGCTCCAGTCCAAGAACTTCAAACAGTTTGCTGTTTCTTCTGACAACCTCCCGGTCACCATAACT
>JANTFN010000009.1 GCA_024763435.1 Thermodesulfobacteriota bacterium
GGCAAAAGGCAAAAGGCAAAAGGCAAAAGGCAAAGGACTGAGGACATGAAAGGGAATAAGACACGACGATGCAATAAGACACCTTACAAACTGGTTTGCCTTCAGACTTCAGACTTCTACCTTCAACCTTTAGACTTCTAACTCCCACTAACAGGAACCACCCATGGATATAAAACAAAAAATCGCTCAATTAAAACAGCTTCCAACCCTGCCTGGGGTGGTGGTTAAGATAAGCGGAATGGTGGAATCCACGGACGCGTCCGCCGAAGACCTCGGGAAGATTATCGCTACGGATCAGGTATTATCCGCCCGTGTCCTGAAACTGATTAATTCCCCCATTTACGGGTTTCCGGGAAGGATTTCGTCCGTGACGCATGGGGTCGTGTTGTTAGGGTTCAATGTTATCAAGAGCTTGGTTCTGACGGCCTCGGTCTTTGATATCATGATTGAACAAATGAAAGGGCTGTGGGAGCATTCCGTCGGGTGTGCCGGTATTGCCGCTCGGATCTCAAAACGGTTCCCGTCCATGGATCCGGAAGAAATATCAACCGCCGGTCTCCTTCATGACCTGGGAAGGGTTGTGATTAGTTCTCAGCTCCCGGAGGACTACGCGCACATTATGCGTATGGTGGAGGAAGACAAGCGATATATGATAGAATGTGAGCAGGAGGTGCTGGGTGTGGATCATGCGAGTCTGCTGCGGTGGGTTGTCAAAGACTGGAACCTGCCCATCACCCTTGTGGAACCCCTGCTCTATCACCACAAACCAACCCTTTCCAGAAACGCACCGCTTCAGACAGCGATTATCCATCTTGCGGATATTCTTGTTAAGGCTTGCGGTTATGGAATAAGCGGAGATATCTATGTCCCCCCGCTGGATGAAACAGCATGGAAGCGGTTGGGGTTTCTGGAGGAGGATGTAGCGGTCCTCGTAGCAGAGGCGGAGGCGGAGATAGAAACAGTGGATACCTTTGACCTGCTCGGGTAGGAGGCCTGAAAAATGAGCTTGCTCGGCCCACTCAGAATCCTGATTGTGGAACCTATGGAAGACCTGGAGGCCCGTTTATCCGGGGTTCTGAGCGGAGAAGGGTATCAGACAACTACCGTAAACGAGGGAAATCGCGCCCTCTCCATGATTTATAACGACCCCCCCGACCTGATTTTGATGGATATGGACAACAGAATTGGCCATCCTGGAAAGCTCTGCGGGGAAATAAAATCGGATAATATCTACGGCCATCTCCCTATTATCGCAATAATGGACCGGGGAGGTGATGTTCAGGATGAAATCGGGCGCTGGATGGTGGACGACTTCATCTATAAACCGGTTGATGAGGTCGAACTTCTGCTTCGAATCCGACTTATTTTCGCGAGAGGGGAAAGGAATCTGGATGCCAACGCCCTGACACGCCTGCCGGGAAACAATACAATAATTCAGCAGATTCAACGGCGTATAGATACCGAAACATCCTTCGCGCTTGCCTATATGGACGTGGATAATTTTAAGTCCTTCAACGACCGGTATGGGTTCAGCCGGGGGGATGAGGTCCTGAGGATGAGCGCGCGGCTGGCTGGCAATGTTGTGAGTGCGCACCGTGATCCGGATGCCTTCATGGGCCACATCGGGGGAGACGATTTTGTGTTTATGGTGGCGCCGGAGAATGTGGCAGCCATTTGCGGAGAAATTATTCGCAACTTTAGCCAGATTATTCCCACCTTTTATGATGAAGCGGACAGAACAAGGGGATACATTGAATCCGTGGACCGACAGGGGCGTAAATCGCGGTTCCCCCTGATGACAGTTTCTATTGGTGTCGGTTTAAGCCGGAATATACCGGCATTGAAGCATTTCGGCCAGATAACGGCCATTGCCTCGGAAATGAAAAAGTATGCAAAAAAACACGAAGGGAGCGGCTATTTTGTAGATCGACGGGACCCGGCCGACGGAAAGAGGGGAGACAACGCCATAAATAAATGAGGACTAACCTAAAGGAACGGATAAGTTTGGCCGATAAAGTAAAAGCTGTTCTTCGTTCAGGTGAATTCACCTTAACTATTAATCCATGAAGAAGGAGGAAGAAATGTACAAGATTGAGAAAAAGGATTTCGGATACAAATTGTTATTCAGTGGGATGGTCAGCAAGGACGAAATGGCCAACTGGGTCAAGGAGGCCGAAAAGGTTTTGGCAACCCAGAACGGGCCGTTCGGTGTTTTTGTGGATATGCGGGATTTGAAGCCCCTTTCGAATGAGGCGAAAGCGGAGATGGAAAATGGCCAGAAGGCCTTCAAAGGGAAGGGAATGCAGCGGTCCGTGGTAATTTTGAACAGCGCGATTGTAACGATGCAATTCAAAAAAATTGCAAAGGAAACAGGAATCTTCGAATGGGAGCGCTACATTGATGCCAGCAACACCCCGGACTGGGAAGCAAAGGGGATAAACTGGCTGAAAAATGGCGTAAATCCAGAGTAACGGCTCGAAGGTGCGATATGCCTATGTAACAGATGGAAGGAGAGGGAACCAATTAAATTTCCTCTCCGCACCCCTGCTTCAGAGCGGGTCAGTCGGGAGAGAATTATGAAGTACTGGAGGAACTTGGGAATAGGGACAAGGTTAATCATTTTGTTCATTATATCGGCAGTTGTGCCGGCAGGAATTCTCGTGACGATAAGCATGCAGAAGAGCCTCGGGGCGTTGGAAAAAAAAGCCTTTGAGCACATGACGGCCATTCGGGATGCAAAAAAAGACAGGGTCGAAAGTTTTATTGATGGAAATGCAATAATTCTTAAAGGTTTAAATGCAACAACGCTGCCGAAGAATCTGTTTTCAAAATTCGAACAGGCCTACAGTATTGCCGGGAACACGAAATCAGATGTTTATAAATCCTTAGGGAAACTCCCGCAGAGGGATTTAGATGCCCTGAAGCGGCAGTTCAAACTGGACGATATTTTGATGGTGGATGCGGAGGGTGTTGTGATTGCCTCTGCGGCACACAGACCCGATTTGGGGACAAACCTTCTGACGGGTCCTTACAAAAACACCCAGTTGAGCAAAGGAGCGAGAGAGGCCTTGAAGTCAGGGAAGATTGTCATTAGCGATATGCTGCCCTATGCGCCGGCAGCAGGGAGACCAAAACTTTTTATCTGCATGCCCGTTCGGAATGGAAAAACGATGCTTGGACCTTATAAACCAGGCGAAAAAATGGGGGTACTTGCCGCCAGCCTTTCCTTAGGCGCGATTAATGCCCTGATGACACAGAACAAAGGGATGGGACGATCAGGAGAGGTTTATCTCGTGGGCGCCGATAAACGGATGCGCTCAGACGCGCGAAATGACAAAAAATATCATTCCGTTGTAGGGTCCTTTCAGTATGCCGGGAAGGGAAAGATTGATACCGTTGCCAGCCGACAGGCCCTTTCCGGGAAAACAGGAACGGTAATTTCAAAAGGTTATCAGGGCAAAGATGTGCTGGCCGCCTACGCGCCTGTAAAAGTTGGCCATAATACATGGGGATTGATCTCTGAAATAGACGCATCAGAGGCCTTTTCCATAAAGAAATCGATTCGTAACAGTACGATTTTTGCGGGGTTTATTATTCTTATTTTTGTTGTTTTTCTTGCATGGTGGCAGGCAGGAGCCGTGAAACGTCCCATTCAAAGCATCCTTATGGCCAGCCGGGCCCTTGCTAAAGGGGATTTTAGCCAGGAGATCAAGGTGGAGAGTCAGGACGAGATTGGTCAGATGGCCCAGGCACTTCAGGATATGCTCAACGGGGTGATCGGCAGAGGGCAGTCGGTCATTACAGGGATTCCTGACCCCTTTATTATGGTCGATTTGGAAAGAAATATTGTTTATATGAATAAACCCTGTGTCAAACTGACGGGATTTTCGGAGGAAGAGGCTGTCGGAAAGCTTAAAGGGACGCAGGTTTTTAATCCTAACAATCTCCCCAAATGCGAGGTATGCGAGACGTATGGGGAATCGGAAAAATCCGGCACCCCAATTGTAGGGAAACAGGTAAGAATGAAAAACAGGGAGGGGCGGGAAGTTCCTCTTGATTTAAGTTGTACCCCCCTTAAAGACCTGAAAGGGAAAATGATGGGCGGTATGATTATCCTGAGAGACATCACAAAAGATGTAGAGAAAGAGCAGGCTATTGAGCAAAACCAGCAACTTCTCCTTGCCGTGGCAAAGGAGGTAAACGAGATAGCCGAGCAGGTGGCCGCCGCCGTCGAGGTCCTCTCCGGGCAGACAGACGAGATCGCCTCTGGCGCGGAGGAACAGGCCGTCCAGGCGAACCAGGTGGCCGCTACTGTGGAGGAGATGAGCGCTACCATTACCGAGGTTGCTAAAAGCGCGCAGGACGCCGCGGGAAACTCCGGGGAGGCGAAGGATGTAGCTGTTCGGGGGAACGAGGTGGTAGGTAAGTCTGTAGAGAAGATTGAACGTCTTTCCAATACATCGAAAGAGGTGGCAAAGACCATCGATGCCCTTGCGGTCAAGAGCCAGGAGATCGGGAAGATTATTGACGTGATTGGTGACATTGCCGATCAGACCAACCTGCTGGCCTTGAATGCCACCATCGAGGCGGCCTCTGCCGGAGAGGCGGGCAAGGGATTTGCCGTCGTAGCCGGGGAGGTCAAGGAACTGGCAAAGCAGACCGCGGAATCGACAGGGAGTGTGGACGATGCCGTGGCCGAGATACAGGAAGGTGTGGCGCATTCCGTTAAATCGGTTGAAGAAACCCTGAAAGAGGTCAAGGAGGCGACCGCGCTAGCCGGAGAGGCAGGGACGTCTCTGAAAGAGATTGTGGCGAAGGTGGAAGAGGTCACCGAGATGGTGGCGGGAATCGCGACGGCGGCAGAGGAGCAGGCAGCAGCCGTAGAAGAGATTAGCCGGAATGTGGAAGGTATCTCGACAGTCAGCCAGGAAACGGCGCGAGGGATTGCCGAGACAGCGACCGCCGTGAGGGAACTGGCCGCCCTTGCCGAACAGTTGAAACAAACCGCCAGCCGGTTTGAATTAGAAGGGTAGGTAGAAGGTAGAAGGTAGAAGGTAGAAGGTAGAAGGTAGAAGGTAGAAGGTAGAAGGGAAACACCTTAAATATCCCTTCAGCTTTTTAATCTGAATAGTTGAAAACAGATAGAAGGAACAAATATGCGATGTTGTGTCGTGTAAACTGGTTTCTCTTCAACCTTCAACCTTCAACCTTCTACCTTCTACCTAAAAAAGGAGGTGTCCTGTGAGGTTTTTGAAAAAGGAATTCCATTTTTCTATCCTGATGAAGGTTATTTCAGTATCGATTGTTTCGTCTCTGGTGTTTATTCTTGGAATATCTTTCTATCTTCTTCCTCATATACGACACAAACTGAAAGCGGATGCCACTTCCAAAATCAAAACGAATGTGGAAGTGGCCTACAACACGCTTAACGCCTACTATCTGGATACACAGGATCCCGTAAGGTTGAAAGCGCGTGTTCAAAAGAAAGTAAAGAATGTTGTCGAGGTTGCCTATGGAACTATCGCGGCAGTTTACAAGGCAAATCGGGGCAGGCCGGATGCCGAAGTCAAGGCGATGGTGCTGAAGAGCATTAAAAGTTTACGTTATGGCAAGAATAAAAAGGGATATTTCTGGATAAACGACCTTCAGCCGAAAATGGTGATGCACCCCATTAAGCCCACCCTTGATGGGAAAGACCTCTCGGGATTCAAAGATCCCAACGGCAAACACCTCTTTGTGGCATTCGTTAAGGTTTGCAAAAAAGACGGCGCCGGATTTGTTGAATACATGTGGCCCAAACCGGGAAGTTCCAAACCCGTACCCAAAATGTCCTATGTGAAACTTTTTAAGCCCTGGGGATGGATTATCGGGTCCGGCGCGTATGTAGAGGATGTGGAAACAGAGGTTAAACAACGCGCCCTTAATATCATTAAACAGCTTCGTTACGGTAAAAACAGGAAGGGATATTTCTGGATCAATGACCTTCAGCCGAAAATGGTGATGCACCCCATTAAGCCCGCCCTCGACGGGAAAGACCTCTCCGGATTCAAAGACCCCAACGGCAAACACCTCTTTGTGGCATTCGTCAAGGTCTGTAAGAAGGATGGCGCCGGTTTTGTTGATTACATGTGGTCCAAACCGGGAAGTTCCAAACCCGTGCCCAAAATGTCCTATGTGAAACTTTTCAAACCCTGGGGGTGGATTATAGGCTCAGGGGTTTATCTTGATGATGTGGAAAGCGCGATCAGCGGTATTATATGGCAGTCTGCCGGCGTGATTCTGGTGGCTACGATTCTCAGCCTTATCCTGGGAATTGGCATTGCGGTTCAAATTTCCAGAAATGCCAGGTATATCGTCGATGTTGCGCGAGCTATCTCGGCAGGTGATTTTACAAAAGAGATTGCTGTAAAAAGCAGTGACGAGATAGGCCAGATGGCGCAGGCACTGCAGAATGTACTCAACGGTGTCATAGGCGAAGGACAGTCGCTCAAGGCAGGGCTTGCGTTTCCCTTCTTTACCACAGATAAAGAATTGAAAATTACCTACGCCAATGAGAGTTTTGCCAGGAGGGTAGGCAAGACATCGGAAGAACTTATCGGTCAGCATTGCGGTGCCATCGTCAAGGCCCGGCAGTGCGACACAGAGCAATGTTTTATCAGGCGGGCCCTGAAAGGCGGTAAAGCGATTCGTGATATCTCTGAAATAGAAAAAGAGGGAAAGAGGTATTGGTTTGATGTGGGAGCCAGCGTGCTCAAGGACCTGAAAGGAAACATTTCAGGGGCCTACGAAGTCCTCATGGATATTACCGAACAGAAAGAAGCCCGGCGGAAAATTAAAGAGAACCAGCAAATTCTTGCCGATGTGGCGGAAGAGGTCAATGGGATTGCTGAGCAGATAGCTATTGCTGCCGAAGTCCTTACGGAGCAGGCAGATGAAATCGCCTCCGGGGCGGAGGAGCAGGCGGCGCAGGCGAATCAGGTGGCTGCCGCCGTAGAAGAAATGAGCGCTACCATTGCCGAGGTTGCCAAAAACGCGCAGGGTGCCGCTGGGGATTCCATGGCGGCGAAAGAGGTGGCTAACCGGGGGAATGATGTGGTTGGTAAATCGGTGGAGAAAATCGAACGCCTCTCCGAAATGTCGGGAGAAGTGGCGGAAACTATTGACCGGCTCGCGGTCAAGAGTCAGGAGATCGGGAAGATTATTGACGTGATTGGCGATATTGCCGATCAGACCAACCTGCTGGCCTTGAACGCCACTATCGAGGCGGCCTCTGCTGGTGAAGCAGGCAAAGGGTTTGCCGTTGTCGCGGGGGAAGTTAAGGAGCTGGCGAAGCAGACAGCGGAATCGACGGGAAGTGTGGACGATGCCGTCGTTGAGATACAGGAAGGGGTGGCACATTCCGTTAAATCGATTGAACAGACACTGAAAGGGGTCGAAGAAGCGACCGCACTGGCCGGTGAAGCAGGAATGTCTCTGCAGGAGATTGTGGCCAAGGTGGAAGGGGTTACCGGCAGGGTGACGGGCATCGCGGCGGCAGCGGAGGAACAGGCGACAGCGGTGGACGAAATCAGCCAGAATGTGGAAGGTATCTCGACAGTCAGCCAGGAAACCGCGCGGGGAATCGCCGAGACAGCGACCGCCGTGAGAGAGCTGGCTTCCCTTGCTGAGAAGCTGAAACAAACCGCCAGCCGGTTTAAGGTTGAGGAATAGGTAGAAGGTAGAAGGTAGAAGGTAGAAGGTAGAAGGAAAACATCTTAAACACCCTTTCAATCTTCTGTCCGAATAGTTGAAAACAAATAGAAGGAGCAAATATGCGATATTGTACTTTGCAAACTGGTTTTCCTTCAGACTTCAACCTTTTACCTTTAACCTAAAAAAAGGAGGTATAGTGTGAATGTAGAGTTTATAAACCCCTTCATTAACGCGACGACTTCCGTTCTTGAAACCATGTGCATGATGTCGTCCACACCGGGCAAGCCGTATATAAAAAAGGATAATAAGGCGATGGGAGATGTCTCCGGAATTCTTGGCCTCGCCGGTGAGCAAACCGGATCTTTTGCTGTGAGTTTTTCGGAGTCCTGCATTATTAAGGTTGTATCCAATATGTTGGGTGAGGAAATACCATCCCTGAACAAGGATATTGAGGACGCCGTTGGCGAGATTACCAATATGATATCGGGTGGGGCGAGAAAGGAGCTTGGAGACAGAGGCTTCCATTTTGAAATGGCGCTTCCCATGGTTGTCGTGGGGAAAAATCATTCTATTACGCACGTGGGAAACAGTCCCACTGTTGTGATTCCGTTTATGACGGAGGCCGGGCCCTATGCTGTTGAGATAAGTTTTACAGAGGGATAGCTGGGGGGAGAAGGCAGAAGGGAGAAGGGAGAAGGGAGAAGGGAGAAGGTAGAAGGGAAACACCTTAAAGACCCCTTTAGCCTTTTAATCTGAATAGTTGAAAACAGATAGAAGGAGCAAACATGCGATATTGTGCCATACAAATTGGTTTTCCTTCAGACTTTAACCTTCAACCTTCTCCCTGAACAAGGAGTAACCTATGGAACAATATGCGACGTTTTATTCGGGCGAGGCCCTGTATGGTATTTCCATTCTGGCCGTGAGGGAGATAAATCCTCACCTTGAGATTACGGAGGTGCCGCTTGCGGCACCCTATATCAATGGCCTTGTCAATCTACGGGGACAGGTCGTGACCGTCATTGACCTTGGGGAAAAACTGGGAATTGAAAAACGGGAAACAGGGCGTAAAACCCATCTTATAATTATTAAAACCAACGCCGAGCTTTCCGATATCGCGCGGGGAATGGGGATTAAGACATCAGATGACCCGGTGGGCCTGCTTGTCGGACAGATAGGGGATGTGGCTGCCGCAGAGGCTTCGGATATTGAACCCCCTCCGGCGAATATGGAGATAAAGGATACCCGGAATGTTCGGGGTGTTGTAAAACTGGAAGATTCTCTGTTGACGCTGTTGAATCTGGATCAGATCCTGGGGCTGGATCCGGAACAGGGGCCTCGGGAGGAATAGAGTGTCTGATAGCCTGCGACTTTTGATTACAGACGACATGGTGACCTACCGGATTATTCTGTCGAACATTCTGCGGGAATTTAAAGATGTCAAAATTGTTGGAACTGCGGGAAATGGGAAAATAGCGCTGGAAAAGATAGCAGAACTGAAACCGGACGTCGTAACGCTGGACGTGGAAATGCCAGTCATGGATGGCCTGACGGCCCTCAGGGAAATCAGGCGCCGGTTCCCGGATGTAACCGTTATTATGGTCTCCGGGGCGAGCAGGTGTAATGCCGATATCACCATCAAAGCCCTTGAGGCTGGCGCGTTTGATTTTATTGTCAAGCCGGATGCCGAATCGGCGGAAGCGGCGCGGAACGAGCTGTCCAAGGCATTGTTTAAGCAGCTTGATAATATTCTTGCCCGTAAGGACGGCGCGAAGTCAATGGTGCGTACTCCGGTTGCCGAGGCCCCGCCGGCGCGTCTGACAGGAGGAGTACGAACGGCGGTTACTCCCGAAAAATTCAAGGTGATTGCTATAGGAATTTCAACCGGCGGCCCGAAGGCCCTTGCGGCCCTGATTCCGGATTTATCAGAGCACCTCCCGCCGGTTCTTATCGTACAGCACATGCCGCCGGTATTTACGAAGTCCCTCGCCGACAATCTGAACAGGCATGCGAAATTGAGGGTCAAAGAAGCAGAAGAAGGGGAACTCCTGCAAGCCGGTACAGCCTATATTGCCCCGGGAGGCCGGCACATGGTCATGAGAAAGGCCGGACCCGGGGTTGTTATCGGTCTGAATGACAATCCACCCGAAAACAGCTGTCGCCCCTCCGTGGATGTTCTTTTCCGTGCTATTGCAAACCAGGTTCCGCCCGGAAAAACCCTATCCCTGATTCTAACGGGGATGGGCTCCGACGGGCTCAAGGGAGTTCAGACACTGAAACGCCATGGGGCCTATTGCATTGTTCAGGACGAAGCGACTTGTGTCGTTTACGGAATGCCGAGGGCTATTGTTGAAAATGGCCTCGCGGATGAGATCCTGCCCCTGAGCGACATCGGCCGGCGCATTAATACCCTGGCAGGTGCCTTATGAGCGTATCAGCAAAAATATCCACGGAAGAATTCGGGTTAATGCGTAAATTGATAGAGGAAGCCTCCGGGATATTTCTCGGTGATGCCAAGGAGTATCTTGTCGAGGGCCGATTACGTCCCCTCCTGCGTGAAGCGGGATGCGCGACCTTCAAAGAATTTCACGCAAAGGCCTTGGACCGGCGAAGCGGCTGGCTAGACCGCATTATTGATGCCATGACGACCAACGAAACGCTGTGGTTCCGGGACAAAAACCCTTTTATTATTTTAAGGGAAAAAATTTTGCCTGACTTGGTTGCAAGGATTAAGGGCAGGAAGATTCGTATATGGTCAGCGGGGTGTTCCACCGGGCAGGAGCCCTACTCCATCGCGATTACGATTCTTGAATATTGTAAGGCCGGGGGCGGGTGCAGGCCACGGAACTTCGAAATTCTCGGAACCGATATTTCACCCTCCGCCCTGTTTCTCGCCGTATCGGGCCGGTATGAAGGCCTTGCCATATCGCGGGGGATGGATGCCGCGCTTCTCCCGACTTATTTTACGCGGGAGGAAAAGGTCCAGGTGATCAATCCAGAGGTAAGGGCGCTTGTGAAATTTAAACAACTGAATCTCCAGGGTTCTTTCGCGGCCCTGGGACACTTTGATATAATCTTCTGCCGAAACGTAGCCATCTATTTTTCGGACAGATTTAAACGGAAACTTTTCGCGAAATTTCATCGAAGGTTAAATCCAAAAGGATTTTTTTTCCTCGGGAGCGCCGAAACACTGAGAGGGATTTCAGATGATTTCGAGGCCCTTCAGTATAATAACTGTCTTTATTACCGGGCAAGATAGCGCGTAAAAGCGCAGAGGGGCAGGAAACGGGTTTAAAATAATTCAGGATCTATGGTGAAACGTATTTACAGGCTTAAAGATTTCGTCAATTAATTTGTGGCGGCAATGAAGGAATATTAAGGGGGCACAGGATGGAAGATATACAGGACAGGGAAATTCTTAATGAATTTGTTGCCGAATCGCGGGAGCATCTTGCCGATATCGAGAGTGAACTGCTTGAAATGGAAGAGGCAGGTGAGAACGCGGATGACGCGTTAATCAACAAGGTTTTCAGGGCGATTCATACCGTTAAGGGAGCGAGCGGATTTTTTGGATTGAAAAAAATCTCCGGCCTTTCACACATCATGGAAAACCTGCTGATGAAAATACGGGACAAAGAAATGGTTATTTCGTCAGAGGGAATTGATGCCCTTTTGAATGGGGCCGATTTACTGAAAACGATGATAGATGACGTGGACAACAGCGAGGCCTTTGAAACAGATGAGGCCATTGCCTCGCTTGAAGCGATTTTGTCAGGCGGGGGTAAAGCGGCGGTTCCAGAGGAACTCGGGGCGAAAACAGGCGGAGATGCGCCAGAGGAGACATCTGAAAAAACAGAAATTCCCAAAGAAGTATTAGAGGTTGCGGGAAAAGGCGCTCAAACCCTCTATCGTTTTGTCATGAATTCCGAAAGTGTTGCCACGGCCTTTGAGAAGGAGAAGGAGGGGCAAACCCTTAAAGACGTCCTGTCACAAACAGGTGAGGTTCCCTACGGCAGGCCTGATCCTGCTCTTATCAAACGGGGAGACGCGCCCTATCCCAACAAAGTGGAAGTTTATTTTTCCACCATCCTCGAGGCGGATGTCATTGCCATGATACTTGGCGTGCCACAGGACGGGATAGAGAAGATCCAGATTTCAGAGGCCGGTGACAGGCCTGAAGAGAAAAAAACGGCTAAGCAGGAAAAAATTGAAAAGAAGGTTTCAAAGAAAGCGCCGGGAAAATCTGCCGGGAAATCTTCCGGAAAAAAGACGGTTAGTGCAAAGACATCGCAGCAGGAAACGGTCCGTGTCAGTGTAAGCCTGTTAACGCGGCTGATGGACCTCGCCGGGGAACTGGTCCTCGGACGAAATCAGCTTTTGCAGACAGTAGGCGACAAAGAACTTCCCCTGCTGCATACCCTGTCCCAACGTGTAACGGAGCTGCAGGAAAATGTGATGCAGACACGGATGCAGCCTGTGGGAAATGTTTTTAACAAGTTTCCGCGGATTGTGCGGGATATGAGTAAAAAGGTCAGCAAGAAGATTAAACTGGAAATAGAAGGGGGCGAAGTTGAACTGGACCGCTCTATTATTGAAGTCATTGGAGACCCCCTGACCCATCTCATCCGTAACAGCGTGGATCACGGTATTGAATCCCCCGATGAAAGGGTAATGGCCGGGAAGGAAGAAGAGGGGACTATCTGGCTTCGGGCCTATCAGGAAGGGGGGCAAGTCAATATTGAAATCCAGGACGATGGAAAGGGAATTGATCCCGCAAAAATAAAGGAAAAAGCCCTGGAAAAAGGCATCATAGACGAGGAAGAAGCGGCCGTGATGTCAAACAGGGAACTCGTCAGTCTTATTTTTATGCCGGGATTTTCCACGGTAGAAAAGGTATCGGATATCTCGGGCCGTGGCGTGGGGATGGACGTCGTGAAAACAAACTTTGAAAAGTTTGGTGGGGTTATCGAAACAAACAGCGAGGTAGAAAGAGGGACCACGATTACCGTCCGTCTCCCCCTGACGCTCGCGATTATCCCCTCCATTATTATTATGGTCCAGGGGCACCGGTTTGCTGTTCCCCAGGTCAACCTCGAGGAAATAGTCCGTGTTAAGGGTGAGACGGACAAGACGCGTATTGAAAGGATTAAAGGGAACGAGGTCTTGAGATTGAGGGGGCATCTCCTCCCTCTTGTCAGGCTCGCGGATGTTCTGAAAATACCCCGGAAAACCGTAAACCCCGTCACAAAAGAGGTTTTGAAAGATACAAGGATGAATATTGCAGACCGGCGAAGTGGCGAAGCCCCGGTCTCGGATGAAATTCAAGAACAGAGAAAGGGGCAGGAAAGGCGAAAAAATATTGAAATCCTCAATATTTTGGTCCTGAAGGTGGGCGGCAGCCACTATGGCCTGATTGTGGACAGGGTGATGGATACGGAGGAGATTGTGGTCAAACCCCTGTCGAAATTCATAAAGGGGGTTGGGGCCTTTTCAGGGAACACCATTATGGGGGATGGAAAGGTTGCCTTAATCCTGGACATCCAGGGTATCGCGCGCCTCGCGAACCTGAAATTCAACGATATTGAGGGAATTTCTAAGGCGGATGAGGCGTTGCTCGCGCGCAGGGAGCTGTTGGAAAAACAGTATATCCTGCTGTTTACCGTTCATGAAAAAGAGGTGTTTGTCCTTCCGATGGCCATGGTGGCGCGGCTGGAGAAGATTTTTGTCAGGGATATTGAAACTGTAGGCAACAGGGAATTTGTTCAGCTTCGCGGGAGCAGTCTGCCCCTGATACGCCTCAATAAATATCTGCCGATTACCCCTCCCGATAACGAGCCGGACAGCTATTTTGTTATTGTCCCGAAGATGGTGCGTCATCCGATGGGGATTATGGTTACGAAGGTTCTCGATGTCCTTGAAACCGTGGTTGACCTTGATACGGAGGCGGTTCATGAGGAGGGCTTTCTCGGCACGGCCATTATTAACGGACGCACCACGATTATGCTGGACCTGTATAAACTGTTTGAGATGGTGGATCCCGAGCAGAAGGCAGCCGTAGTGGCAGCCGATAATCTTGATAAAGCCGCCAGGATCCTTATCGCGGAGGACACCCCGTTTTTTATGAAACTTGCGACGGGATATCTTGAATCGGCCGGGTATGAGGTTGTCGGGGCAGAAGACGGCGCGAAGGCCTTGGAAGTCCTGAAAAGCGAACCGGTGGACCTGCTGATAAGCGATATTGAGATGCCGGAGATGGACGGTTTTGAATTGATCGAGAAAATAAGGAAGGACCCGGAGCTCGGCGCACTTCCCGCCATGGCGCTGACAGCGCTGTCGAGTGAGCATTACAGGGCCCGGGGGTTGTCGCTTGGGTTTGATGCCTATGAGGTCAAGATTGACAAGGAACGGGTCCTGGCCACGGTTTATGAGTTGCTGACGAAAAAGGGTAAAGCCACAGCCGCATAAAACCACGGGAGGCTTATTATGACGATGAATCGGGCAAAAATACTTGAGAAACTTGCCGTAATCAGGGATCTGCCGTCTATTCCGGAGGTGGTGGGCAAGGTTATGGCCCTTGTCAAGGACCCGGAGATATCCATATCCCGGATTTCGCGGTTTATCGAAGAAGACCCGGTGATTACGGCAAAGGTTCTTCAAATAGCGAACTCTCCTCTTTTCAGGGGTACCCGTGAAATTACGTCCCTTTCCTACGCGGCTTCCCGCCTGGGGCTGAAAGAGGTCGAAAAAATTATCCTGTCTATTTCCATTATGAAAGGCATTAAGGGGATGAACAAGCGGGATACCCGCCTTTTCTGGAAACACTGTGTTTCGGTTGCCCTGATGACCGAGGTCGTTAACAAGTTTTCAAAAACGCCCCTGCCGGGAAATGACCCGGCGAACAACGACTTGTTTGTCGGGGGATTGCTGCATGATATTGGCCTTCTTGTCTTAAAGCACCATTTTACCGATGAATACGATCAGGTTATACTTGTCTGTGAAGCGGGGGAAACAAACCTCTATGAAACGGAACTGGAAATGCTGGGGACCTCTCATGCCGAAATCGGGGCCGAACTTGCCAGAAACTGGAATATCCCAGACTCGGTCGCCGCCATGATTGCCTGGCATCATGACCCGGAGAGGGCGCCAGACGCGCACCTGAGGTTGGCGCAGACCGTCAATATTGCGGATTTTATCTGTAACAACCAGGGACTTGGTTTCAGTGGCGAGGTAAATATCCGTAAATTTTCCAACACAGCCTGGTTTGCCCTCGGCCTGAAGATAGAAGATGTGGAAGAAATGCTCGACGAAGTGAAGGAAAAAGCAAAAGAATCAGAACTTCTCTCGATGATCGGATAAGAAAGGGGTCGCGTCTCAACATTTGACATAATTCTTTGGGAGAAAGCTATGGCTATTCATAAATGGATAAATAGCACCAATTTAGAAAAAATTCGGACTGTTATGTCAAATGTTGAGACGCGACCCCTGATATTTCTTCTGTTGTTGTTTTTTGTGTTGGCGCCCTGCCAGGCTCTTTGTCAGCCCCCGGTTGTGAAGATTGGGGTTCTGGCAAAGCGGGGTGCGGCGGTCTGCCTCCGGAGATGGACGCCTCTGGCCGGTTACCTGACAGGGAAAATTCCGGGAGAGCGTTTTGCCATTGTTCCCCTTTCATTTGATGATGTCATCCCGGCAGTTGCGAAAGATGAGATTGATTTTGCGCTTGTGAACCCCGCCTATTATGTCAGACTGGAATATCGGTATGGCGCCGAGCGTCTTGCAACCCTTAGAAAAATCAGGACGGACGGGGGAGACGAAGCGACGTTCGGCGGCATTGTTTTCTGCCGGAAAGACCGGAAGGATATTCCATCCTTTAAAAAACTGAAGGATTGTGTCTTTGCGGCGCCGGACAAAAGGGCCTTTGGGGCCTGGCTGGCGGTATGGCGCGAGTTGAAAGAGGCGGGGATTAACCCCCGCCGTGACTTCAAAGGCCTGATATTTACCGGTACCCATGATGCCGCGGTCTATGCGGTCCGGGATGGAAAGGCCGATGTAGGCGCCGTGTGTACCGGGGTATTTGAATCTATGGCTGAGGAAGGCGGGATTCATTTGGATGCCTTCAGAATTCTCCACCGAACCCGCCGATATCCCGAATGGGCCTTTGCGCGTCTCCGGCATACCCCGGATACCCTGGCCCGCGCAGTGGCCGCCGCCCTGCTTGAAATGCCGTCTAATGACTCGGCCGCGCGACAGTCCCGCACGGCGGGCTGGGATATCCCCGCGAACTACCGGTCCGTTCACGCGTGTCTTCGCGCGTTACGGGTGGCCCCCTATGAAAATATCGGGAAGATTACGATTAAACAGATAGCGCGCCAGTACTGGCCGTTTATTCTTGCCATTGCCGCTTTTTTTCTTCTCCTGACGGTTGGGGGCCTGGTGATTCTGCGCTATGCCCGGGTTGTCCGCCGCCATCGAAACACCCTTCAACAGGAGGTGGCAAGGCACAGACAGACAGAGGCATTGCTGAAGGCCAATGAGCGGCGTTTCAGGGATATTGTGGCTGCTATGGGGGACTGGGTGTGGGAGACAGATGAAAAAGGGCGTTACACCTACTGTTCAGAATCCATTCGCGATGTTCTAGGCTATACGGTCGAAGAGGTTCTTGGAAGGGATCCGTTTGAATTCATGCCGAAGAAGGAAGCGGAAAGGATTGGAAGGATATTCAAAGGCCTGGTGCGTAAGAAGGCCCCACTCATTAATCTGGAAAACTGGAGCAGGGCGAGAAACGGCAAACGAATCTGCCTCCTTACGAA
Source organism: Thermodesulfobacteriota bacterium (assembly GCA_024763435.1). Classification (GTDB taxonomy): domain Bacteria; phylum Desulfobacterota; class S145-22; order S145-22; family S145-22; genus JANTFN01. The sequence goes on from JANTFN010000009.1 coordinate 16,500, forward strand.
CGGGGTCCCGATTCTGGATGAAACGGGGCGTTTCAGGGGCTATCGTGGGGTGGATAAGGATATCACGGAGAAAAAGGCCGCCGAACAGAAATTAAACAGGCTTTACCACTGCCTGCGGGACCTTAGCGCGGACTATGACCAGAATATTGAAAACATTGCCGCGGCAGCGGGTGAGATACTGGGGGCTTCCTGTGTTTTCTATCACCAGCTTGAAGGGGAAGAGACCTTGCGGACCGTTGCCACGTGGCATGCCCCGGCGGGGTTTGGCATCAACCCCGGCGTGGGAAGTGTTTGCGCCAGCGTTATGGGTCGGGGGAAAGGGACTGCCCTTGTGGTGGCAGACCTGCAGGCCTCCTCGTATGCCCTTGCGGAGCCGGCTATCAAGAAACAGGGGTACCAGATTTATATCGGGCAGCAGATAACCGTCAGCGGGGAGCCGGCAGGAGTGTTTTGCGCCTTTTTCGCGGAGTCCGCCGGGCCCGGGGCTTATGCCATTGACCTCCTCGGCATTTTGGTGGAAATCGCTGCCGCGGAGGAGGCACGGCGGCTGGTACGCCAAACCCTCCAGGAACGGGAGAGCTTTCTGACGACGCTGATTGAAAGCACGCCGGATGCCATTGTTGTCCTTTCCCCCGAGCGCCGAATTATTGAGGTGAATCAGGCCTTTTGCGGGATGTTTGGCCTCAGTCGCGAGACTGCCATGGGTCAGAGTATCTTTTGTGTTCATTCTTCAAGGGAGAGCATGGATCGGTTTGGTGAAACGGCCTACCCCCATATTGAAAAAGAGGGGTTCTGGCGGGGGGAATGGGTTTTTAAACGGCGTGATGGTCTCCTCTTCCCCGCGGAAACCGTTACATCGGCTATTAGAGGCGAGAACGGAGAGGCAAAGGGGTATGTGGCCGTTATTCGGGATATATCCGAACGAAAGAAGGCTCGGACAGCCCTTGA
>JANTFN010000010.1 GCA_024763435.1 Thermodesulfobacteriota bacterium
AAAAATGAAAGTATCTATCGACGAACTTTTGGAATCGGTGGCAGGTGTGGCAGATGTGATCCCGAGGGATTGAAACAGTCTGCCGCGTAAAAATTGTTTTTTTGTTTTATTCAGCGTTCACCCGACTGTCTTTCGATCAACCTCCCTGTCGATCAACCTCCCTGTCGATCAACCTCCCTGTCGATCAACCTCCCTGTCGATCAACCCCCCCTTGACAACCATTCCCGGGTTTGATAGGAATAGCCAGCCAGGGAGGGAGCGGTTTGGCAAAATATTTTGATGTCGTTGTTTTTCCTGTAAATTCTAAAAAAACAAAAGTCAGGCGTTTCAAAATTCCAGCCTTTTTCGTGTGGTTCATGTGCCTTTTAACGCCATTATTTATAGCATCGTCGGTTTATGTGATGTGGCATTATTCCTCTAACACGCTTTCCTGCCAGAAGTTTAAGGTCAGGACCGGGGTTTACAGGCAGCAGCTTATTACCCTTGAGAAAAAGGTTAAGGGGTTGCAGGCACAGATGTCGAAGGTAAAAGACCTTGACGATAAACTCAGGGTGATTGCCAATTTAAAACCTTCCCTTCAGAAAGGTGAATCTGCCTGGGGTATCGGGGGTATCTCCGAGGACGCGACCTTGCCGGGTGAAGTTGCCAATACGCTTGCTCCCGAGGAAGCCGAGAGAATCCGCCAGCTCCACTACGACCTTTTCAGGATAGAGAAACTTTCAAAGTTTGAGGAAAAAAGTCTGGGGCAGCTTCACAGGATTCTCATCAGCAGGAAAAGCCTGCTTGATTCCACACCGTCGATTCGTCCTGCCTATGGGTATGAAACATCTGGCTTTGGTTTCAGAATTTCTCCATTTACGGGGCACAAACAGTTTCATGAGGGCCTGGATATTGCCAACCGTAAGGGGACCCCTGTGATTGCGCCGGCCAACGGGCTGGTTGTATTTACGGGAAGGCGAGGCGGATTTGGTAATCTTATTATTATCGATCACGGTCATGGGATTACCACGCGATTTGGACATCTCAGCAGAATATTTGTCAAAGCCGGTCAGCATGTCAAAAGAGGAGAAAGGATTGCCGCGATAGGAAATACCGGGCGTTCAACGGGGCCTCATTTGCATTATGAGGTTCGGCTGAGCGGGGTACCGGTTAATCCAAAGCGTTACATACTAAATTAGGGTGGTGCCCTCTTAACCAATTGTAATGGCTGGGCGATACTAGGAAAAGGTTTAAGCAAAAAAGCGGGTCTTTTTTTGTAAGGCCGCCACTTTTCATACTTATATTTTCATCGAAAATGTGCTTGAATAGGAACAGCGGGAACCGGGTACCCGCGGAAAAAGAAAAGGTTCATTAAAATACAGACGGGGATAAGAATGTTCTCAAATTTGTTGTTAAAAGTCGTGGGAAGCAAGAACGAACGGGAATTGAAGCGTATTGCGCCCATTGTGGATAAAATAAATCAGCTTGAAAAACCGCTCCTTTCCCTGAAGAATCATGAACTGAAACAGAAAATGGATGCGTACAGAGAGCGGGCAGGCAAGGGCGAACCCCTGGATGACCTTTTGCCCGAGGTATTTTCTGTTGTGCGTGAGACCTCCCGAAGGATCCTTGGAGAACGCCACTATGAGGTCCAGCTTATCGGCGGGGTTGTTCTGCATGACGGAAAAATAGCGGAGATGAAGACCGGTGAAGGAAAAACGCTCGTTGCGACGCTCCCTGTATGCCTGAACGCCTTGTCTGGAAAGGGTGTCCATATCGTGACGGTCAATGATTACCTTGCTAGTCGTGATAGCGAATGGATGGCGGCTGTTTACCGTTTTTTAGGGTTTTCCGTGGGGGTTGTTGTTCATGATATGACGGATGATCAGAGGAAAGAGGCGTATAATGCGGATATAACCTATGGCACGAACAACGAATTCGGCTTTGATTACCTGCGTGACAACATGAAATTCGATTTTAATGACTATGTGCAGCGTGATCTTCACTATGCCATTGTTGACGAGGTGGACAGTATTCTAATTGACGAAGCCCGAACACCTCTGATTATTTCAGGCCCAACCGAGGAGTCCACGGAAAAATACTATGCCATTGACCGAATTATTCCCTTCCTGAAAAAGGAGGCGGATTTTACAATTGATGAAAAGGCGAATTCTTCCGTCCTTACAGAAGCCGGCGTGGTGAAGGTGGAACGGATGCTGAAGGTTGAAAATCTTTATGATCCTCGCAATATCGACACGCTTCATCATGTTAATCAGGCCTTGAAGGCGCACAGCCTGTTCAAGCGGGACGTGGATTATGTGGTTAAAAATGGCGAGGTTGTTATTGTTGATGAATTCACCGGCAGGATGATGCCCGGCCGGCGTTACAGTGACGGCCTGCATCAAGCCCTCGAGGCGAAGGAAAAGGTCAAAATAGAAAACGAAAATCAGACCCTCGCGACAATTTCCTTCCAGAATTATTTCCGCATGTATGAAAAACTTGCCGGTATGACGGGTACGGCGGATACCGAGGCAGTTGAATTCAAGAAAATTTATGACCTTGATGTCATGGTAATTCCCACGAACAAGCCCTTGCTCCGAAAGGATTTTCACGATGTAATTTACAAAACAGTCAAGGAAAAATTCAAAGCGGCAGCGGAGGAAATTGCCGATTGCTACAAACGGGGGCAACCCATTCTCGTCGGAACGATTTCGATTGAAAAATCGGAGCGGCTCCACGAACTCCTGAAACGGCGCGGGATTCCGCACAATATCCTGAATGCTAAACATCATGAGCGCGAGGCGGAGATTGTATCACAGGCCGGCAGGAAAAAGGCCGTAACTATTTCGACCAACATGGCCGGTCGAGGGACGGATATTGTTCTCGGGGGCAGTTATAAGACCATTGCGGAGAAAAAATTTCGTCCGGAAATGAGCGAGGCGGAAAAAGAGAAAATAATTGAAGAGGCCAAGGCGCTGACACAAAAAGAACATGAGGAGGTGGTTGCCCTCGGGGGACTGCATATTCTGGGAACGGAACGTCATGAGAGTCGCCGGATTGACAACCAGTTGCGCGGCCGTTCCGGCAGACAGGGCGATCCTGGTTCTTCAAGATTTTATCTGTCTCTTGAAGACGATCTGCTACGTATTTTCGGGTCGGAGAGGATTGCGAGTGTCATGGATAAACTTGGTATTGATGAGGGGGAGCCTATTGAGCACAAGTTTATCACAAAGGCGATAGAAAACGCCCAGAAAAAGGTGGAAGGACACAACTTTGATATCCGGAAACAGCTCCTTGAATACGATGACGTCATGAACAAGCAGCGGGAGGTTATTTATGGCTGGCGTAAAGATGTGCTGACCTCAGAGAATCTCCGGGATGAAATTGTAGAAATGGCATGCGAGATGGTTCCCGACGTTATCGAACCCTTTGTCGGCGAAAAGACGTATCCTGACGAATGGAACTGGAAGGGTATCGGGGATGCCTTTTTTAAGCAGTATCACTTTCGCCTGTCCCTGACGGAAGAGGAAAAAGAACAGATGAGCGTGCCCGTGCTTAGCGAGTACGCGGAAAAAAAGGTGACGGACTTTTACGCCGCAAGGGAAGCGAAATACGGTGAAGAGATCCTGCGATTTCTTGAAAGAATGATTTTGCTGCAATCCATAGATGTCAACTGGAAGGACCACCTGTTTTCCATTGATCAGATGCGGGAAGGGATTGGCTTGCGGGGCTATGGCCAGCAGGATCCCCTGCGTGTGTATCAGCAGGAGGCCTTTGATATGTTTCAGGACATGATTTTCCGCATCAAGCAGGATGCAGTGGAGCGCCTCTTTTCCGTTGAAATCGAGCAGGAGGAGGCTGTTGAAGGCCTGTCTTTTATGCCCATGGCGGATGAAAGTGCTATCAGCCTTGGCAGGGGAGAAATGATGACGCGGCCCATGCAGCCCGAATTACCGCCAGAGGCCCAAGGCGGGCCGGACAAACCAGCAACCTATCGCCGAACGGGCAAGAAAATAGGGAGAAACGATCCCTGCCCCTGCGGGAGCGGTAAAAAATACAAAAAGTGCTGTGGACGGGGGTTGTAGGCCATGAAGAATGCTCCGGCCGGATTTACCTTTTCAACGGTTTGTGCCGGCATTAAAGGGACGGAAAAAGACGATATGGCCCTGATTGCCGTGGAGACACCCGCGCGATGGGCGGGGTTTTTCACAAAAAACCGTGTGAAAGCGGCGCCGGTTTTGTATGGAATGGAGAAGCTCCAGTCTGGATCTCCCCTCGCCGCGGTTCTGGTAAACAGCGGGAATGCCAACGCCTGCAATGGTCTTGATGGCATGACAGACCTGCGGCAGCTGTGCCGGGAGTGTGCCGCCCGGCTCAATGTGCCGGAAGAGCAGGTTTTAATGGCCTCAACAGGGGTTATCGGGGCACGATTGCCTGTTGGCAAGATACAAAAAGCACTGGTCCCCCTTGTCGCGGGATGCGGGAAGGCCTCTCTCGAGGATGTCGCCACGGCCATGATGACCACAGACAGATATCCAAAGTGGCGGGTTTCACGCCTGGCGGGGTTTCCGGATGTGACACTTGGCGGTGTGGTCAAGGGGGCCGGCATGATTTCTCCGACCATGGCGACCATGCTGGGCTTTTTTGTGACCGACGCGGGGCTGCCGACGGATTCCCTCCGGAAAATCTCCGCCCTGGCGGTTGAGGAGAGTTTCAACCGGATTACGGTGGATGGAGACCAGAGCACCAATGACACGGTACTCGTGCTGGACGGGGGAGAAATCACCCGGGATAAAAAGCGTATTAAGGCCCTGGAACACGCCATGGCAAAGGCCCTGAACGAAATGATGTGTGCCCTTGCATGGGAAATTGTGGACAACGGGGAAGGGGTGACGAAGGTTGTCACGATTGAGGTGGCGGGAGCGCGTACCGTAGCGGACGCGGAAATGCTTGCCCGCAGTGCAGGTCAGTCTCCCCTTGTAAAGACGGCCTTTTTTGGAGAAGATCCCAATTGGGGCAGGCTGATGGCTGCCCTCGGGGCCGCGGGCGTGCCGATAAATCCGGATGAGATCAACATAAAATTTGATGGGATTACTCTTGTAAAAGACGGCAGATTTGCCGGCGGAGACGCGGAACGGCGGGTGGCGGACGTCATGAAAAACAGGGAATTTACTGTGACAATTCTTTTGGGACAAGGGCCGGGTTCGTATCGCCTTGTGACATCTGATCTCTCTGTGGAATATATTAAGATCAATGCCGATTACCGGTCATAACGGGGGGACGGGAAAAACCACTATTCGGCGTTGCCGAAAAGGAGTCAGAGATGCAGGTATTAAAAATAAACCAGCAGAATCCGCAGTTAAGGCTTATTGAAAAGATTGTATCTGCCATACAGAAAGGGGAGGTTGTGGCCTATCCGACCGACACGGTTTACGGAATCGGTTGTGACCTTTTCAATAAAAACGCCATTGAAAAGGTTTACCGAATCAAGGGAAAACAGCGCAACAAACCCCTGAGCTTTATCTGCTCCGACCTGAGGGACATCAGTCAGTACGCCTTTGTGCAGGACTACGCCTACAAGATTATGAAACGCCTGCTTCCCGGCCCCTACACCTTTGTGCTGCGTGCCACCAAACTGGTTCCGAAGATTGCCCTGACGAAACAGAAAACGGTTGGCATACGTGTTCCGGACAACAATATCTGTCTGGAAATTGTCAAAAGCCTTGGACATCCCATCATTAACACGAGTATTACGCGTGATGAGGATCAATTATTTGATAACCCTGAATCAATAAGTGATATCTATGGCCACCAGCTCGCGTATGTTGTGGATGGGGGAGGCATCGCGTCCCGTCATTCAACGGTCGTGGACTTGAGCGGGGATGCCCCTGAGATTATCAGGGAAGGAAAGGGAGATGTAACTGTGATTGAAATGAATCAGGAAAGGAGCGTGTGATGAAAAAACAGGTTTTCCCGGCAACAGAGCTTATTCCCACACCCGTTGTTCTGGTGACCACAAAGGGGAAAAATACGGGGCCGAATATCATTACCCTCGCGTGGGTGGGGGTTGTCAATTCCGATCCGCCTATGGTCAGTATTTCAATACGCCCGGATCGTTTCAGTTATCAACTCCTGAAGGAAACGGGGGAGTTTTGCGTTAATATCCCCGACGCGGGGCTGGTTCGGGAAGTGGATGTTTGCGGACTTACCTCCGGGAAAACAACGGATAAATTTGCCCTGACCGGTTTAACACCCGTAAAAGCCGCGGAAGTTGCCCCTCCCCTGATTCAGCAGTGCCCGGTGAACCTTGAATGCCGTGTTGTGAATACCCTTCTGCTTGGCAGTCACGAGCTTTTTATCGGAGAGATTCTTGCCGTACACAGAGACGAGGCGATCCTGAACGAGAAAGGGAAAATCGCATCCGGGGGATTTGACCCCCTGGCTTATTGTCCGGGAATGCGCGATTACCGCAAGGTCGATGAAAAAATCGGGTGGTTCGGGTTTACAAAAGGAAAGATGTCATGAGGACGCCTTGGATGGTGGATATTCACACGCATCTTTTCCCGGAATGGGTAAGGAAAAATCGGAAAGAATACGCGGGAAGAGACAGTGTTTTCAGTGAAATTTACGGGGATGAGCGGGCAAAAATGGTCACGGCCGAGGAGACCGTTGCCGCGATGGACGAACAGCTCGTGGCATTGTCCGTGGTTTTTGGATTTCCGTGGGAAGACCAGGGGCTTAACCGCGAGCACAACGATTATACCCTTCAGGCGGGCGCGCGTTTTCCGGACAGGCTTGTCCCTTTCGCCTGCGTGAACCCGCTGGCCCCCGGCGCGCCGGAAGAGGTTGAAAGATGTATTGCACGGGGCGCGAAGGGCGTGGGGGAGATTGCCTTTTATGACAGGGTTATTGATGAAGGGGTGATCAAAGCCCTGGAACCCATTATGGGGGTTTTGAAAGAGGCCTGTCTCCCGTTTCTGATTCATACCAATGAACCTGTTGGCCACCATTATCCGGGAAAGAGTATGAAAAACCTTACCGAAATTGAACGCCTGATAAGGCGTTTTCCTGATAACACCATTATCCTGGCGCACTGGGGCGGCGGTGTTCTTTTTTTCGAGCTGATGAAGGAAATAAAAGCCCTGTTTAAGCATGTCTATTACGATACCGCAGCCTCTCCCTATCTTTACCAGCCTGAAATATTTAAAAGGGCGGAAGATATCCTGGGGAAGGGGAAAATCCTCCTGGGGACCGATTTTCCTCTTATCTCTCCCGGGCGCTATCTTCGCCAGATAGAATCGGTTATAGGAGATGAACAGACTGTCCGGGCCATTTGCAGGGAGAACGCCCTAACTGTTTTAGGGAGAGTGCCGCCTGAAAAGTGAAAACAGATGGTTTTTGAAATAACTTGATTGTTTGGTATATCAAACTTATATTAGCATGTAGCATGAATGATTCTTTTTGAGGGGGTGTAATACAATGGATTATGATGTTGTGATTGTGGGTGGCGGTCCGGGCGGCTTAACGGCTGGATTGTACTGTGCGAGGGGCGCACTGAAGACCCTGCTTGTGGAACGCTTGCTTCCGGGTGGCCAGGCGGCCACAACCCATTGGATAGATAATTATCCCGGATTTCCTGAAGGGGTTTCGGGGCCAGAGCTGACAATGGCCATGAAGGAACAGGCCGAACGGTTTGGACTCGAAATAATTACGGATGATATTGTTGACCTTGAAACGGCGAAAGAAGGGATGACCGTTGTCGGAAAAGGCGGACATTACACCTGCCACGCCGTCATCATTGCCTCTGGAGCCACCGTGGCTCAGCTGGGGGTTCCCGGTGAGGATAGCCTGCGCGGAAAAGGGGTTTCCTACTGCGCGACGTGTGATGGGGCCTTTTTCAGGAATGAGGACCTTGTTGTTATAGGCGGTGGTGATGCCGCGGTGGAAGAAGGTCTTTTTTTGACAAAATTTGCCAAAACAGTGCGTATCATTCACCGGCGGAACCGGTTGCGCGCGGCCAAGGTTATCCAGGAGAGGGCGTTTGGCAATGAAAAGATATCCTTTGTATGGGACTCCGTGGTGGAAGAGATTCTTGGAGAACAACAGGTTGAAGGCGTCCGTGTGAAAAATGTCAAAACCGGGGACCTGTCTGAAATAAAATGCGCCGGTGTTTTTGTCTATGTGGGGAATGTGCCAAACAGTCAGTTTCTGAAGGGTAAGGTTGAAATGGATGGGAAGGGGTTTATCCTGACAAATAACGGGATGGAAACCTCTCAAAAAGGGGTGTTCGCCTGCGGGGACGTGCGGAAAAAGGCGCTGCGTCAGGTGATAACAGCCTGCGGGGAAGGGGCGGCCGCGTCCTTTTCGGCGCAGCAGTTTGTTGAAGAGAAAAAAGGAACGGCCTACGCGTGATGCCTTGGCCGGTCGATTCTGAAAAAGGAGGCAGATATGTGTTTATCAACGTTGTATGACGGAACGGTAGATAGGGGGAAGGTCTTAATGGAAGATGCCTCGCATATTACCATCCGGGGGGGAAAAGTTATGATTATGGATATCCTTGGGGATGAAAAGGAACTCGAGGGATATGAGGTGGAGGAATTGGATTTTCTAAAACATTATGCGATATTAAAAAAGGTTTAACAGGAGGGATCCGATGGGTGAAAACAGTGAAAAATTGAAACACTTGTTGCCACACCTGCTTGAGCACAATCTGGACCATATCAAAGAGCACAGGAAATGGGTAAAGATGTGTGAAGACGAGGGGCTTAAAGACATTGCGGAAGAGCTGAGAAAGGTTGTGGAATATTTTGAAGCGTGCACCCCCTGCTTTGAAGCAGCAGTGGAAAAAATAGAAAAGGTGTGACGCGGGGAAAAAACTGATGATTGTCGTAAAATCGCCTGCTGAAATTGAAACCATGAGAGAGGCAAACAGGATTGTCGGAGAACTCCTGGTTTATCTTAAGGCATTTGTTAAACCCGGAATAACAACGGGAGAACTGGACAAAAAAGCCGAGGCTTTTATTAGAAAACGGGGTGGAATCCCAGCCTTCAAGGGGTACAGTGGGTTTCCCGCAACGATTTGCGCGTCTATCAACGAGGAAGTCGTCCACGGTATTCCGGGAAAGCGGGAGCTGAAGGAGGGGGATATTATCGGAATTGACCTCGGGGCGATTAAAGATGGATTTTACGGTGATGCGGCACGAACATTTCCCGTGGGTAAGGTTGACGACGCGTCGAAAAAACTGATGGACGTGACGGAGGCCTCACTGCGTAAAGGAATTGCGCAGGCGGTGGCCGGCAATCGTCTGTATGATATCTCTCATGCCGTTCAGACGCATGTGGAAGCCGCCGGGTTTTCCATCGTTCGGGATTTTGTGGGGCACGGGATTGGACGGCAGCTTCATGAAGACCCGCAAATCCCGAATTATGGTTCTCCCCATCAGGGACCTTTGTTAGAGGAAGGGATGGCGCTTGCTATTGAACCCATGGTTAATCAGGGAACATGGCAGGTGAAGGTTCAGGGGGATGGGTGGACAGTGGTAACTGCTGATGGAAAACGGTCGGCGCACTTTGAAAACACGATTGTAATTACAAAAAACGGGCCTGAAATTCTGACCAGGGCTTAAAGAGGAACCCGCGCGCCATGGCACCCTATCGTTTAAAAAAAGAGCAAGGAAAACACAGTGTTTCCGAACGCATGTATCATGGTCTCCCTGTTTCAGAGGGGATTGCCTTCGGCAAAGCCGAGATCTATATCAGCGAGCTGGCGGAGATTATCCCGTACCGTTTGAAGCCGGAAGAGGTTGAGAAAGAGGTCGTTCGCTATAAGGAGGCGCTGGCAGAGGTTCGGAAACAGATGGAAGAGGGGGAAAGGCGCATCCGGAAAGACATCGGCGATGATGAGGCGGACATCATAAAAAGTCATGTCATGATTCTCGATGACCTGTTTTTCAGGGAAGAAGTGCCGGGACTTGTCCTCGAAGAAAAACTCAATGTTGAGTTTATCCTGCTTCGCGGGGTTAAAAACATCATGAAAACCTTCAATACCATGGAGGACAAATATCTCCGGGAACGCGGAAAGGATATTGAAGATATAGGAAAACGTATTATTCACCGTCTGCTGCAGCTTGATACACGAAAACTTCTTTTTAATAAACGGGGAGTTGTGTTTGCCCATGAATTGACGCCTTCGGACACCATCCATTTTAATCCGGAAAAGATTCAGGCAATGGTAACCGAGGCGGGTGGGGAAACCTCACATGCCGCGATTCTTGCCCGCTCCATGGGGGTGCCGACGATTGTGGGGGTGGAAAATATTCTCAGACGTGTAAAGACCGGGGATGAGATTATTGTGGACGGGAATATGGGCCTGGTATTTGTAAATCCCCCGCCCGCCGTGGTTGTGGAATATAAAAAGATTCAGCAGGATTATGCCGCCTACCGAAAAGAGCTGGTTAAGATTTCTCAACTGGCGCCAGTCACGACAGATAAGGAGGCCTTTCACCTCTATTCCAACATCGTTAAGGCCCCTGACGTGGGCGTAGCGCTCAAATATGGCGCGGAGGGTGTTGGGCTTTTTCGAACGGAGCTCCCGTTTCTATTGAGCGACCGGCTGCTGACGGAAGAAGAACAGTTTCATATTTACAAGACGGTGGCCGAGACCCTGAAGGGAAAGGAAGCCACGATTCGGACGCTTGACCTTGGCGGAGACAAGTTTCTGCCTTTTCAGAAAATTAAGGGAGAAGTCAACCCCTTTCTCGGATGGCGTTCCATCCGTATCTCCCTCGAGGAAGTGGATGTCTTCAAGATGCAGCTTCGGGCGCTGTTGCGGGCCAGTGTTTTTGGAAAACTTCGCATTCTTTATCCCATGATTTCGAGTGTGGAGGAACTGCGGGCCGTGAATCGGATTTTTCAGGAAGTCCAGCACGAGCTGATGCTGCGCGGCGTCCCCTATGACGAAAATATTAAGACAGGGGTCATGATAGAGGTGCCGTCCGCGGCGGTTCTGGCGGACAAGCTGATAAAGGAAACAGATTTCTTCAGTATTGGTTCAAACGACCTTGTCCAGTATACCCTGGCGGTGGACAGGGACAACGAAAAAGTGGCGACTTTTTACCAGCCGTTTAATCCGGCGGTTCTCTGGTTGATCAAGAGAGTTGCGGATGTGTCTAACAAGGCGGGGAAACCCTGTTCCGTCTGTGGAGAAATCGCGGGAGATCCTGTTTATGCGGTTCTGCTGCTTGGCATGGGCATCAGGGATTTGAGTATGAAATCACTTTCATTGCCAGAAGTTAAACGTGTCCTGCGTTCCGTGAGTATCCGTGAGGCCCGGGCCATTGTGGACGAGGCCCTTGAAATGGGAACGCCGGAAGAAGTCAATACCCTGCTGGGGAAAAATTTCCGGTCCGTAAAGGACCCCGGGAGCGGTTATGAATACACCCTTTTCAGATAAAAAAACCCTTCAAAAAGACCTGGAAGAAAAAGAAAAACTACTGAAAGACCTTGAAGCGAGCCTTCCAGCCCATTCCATCCGCCCTCATCAGATACAGAGGATTGAGGAAATGGAAGAGGAAATCCGTCAGTTAAAAGAAAGGCTTGTGGGCAAATAGAATCATCATTAAAAAATTGCCTGCATCACGCTGAATATGGGCTATCCCCCTGCAATAGGCGGGAAAATACTGATAACATCTTCTGGCTGAACCTCGTAGAATTCTTTCTGGTGAATGCCATTAGCCAGTGTTATCTTCTGGACCTTTTCGGGAAGATTAAAACGGGTGTAAACGTCTTCAAGAGTGGTTCCTGGTGCCATATCAATAGTAACACCCTCTAATCCTGCGCCTTCCGGCAGATGCTCCATAAAGGTCGCAAAAAGCTTGACCTTGAATTTCATTTTATCTCCTTTTTAACGGTAAACCTGCTAATGTATATAGCAGGTTTTTATCTCGGGCACAATCAAGATTTGACGCTATTGACACGGCCTCCCTTCCACATTAAAGTAAAAATAGATCAGGGTGAAGCGCCGTAATCTGAAAAGGGGGCTTCCCGGGTAACTTCGGGGGCAGTTTTAACCTTCCAACCTTTAGCCAAAGGAGGCATTTCATGGGAGAGAAAAAGAAAAAAGAACTGACACGAAGGGATTTTATCAAGAAATCCGCGGCGGGTGTTGCGGGCGTCGGCCTGGCAACCCTGTCCATGGATTCCCTGTTCCAGTGGAATCCGGCCCTCGCGGCGCAGGTATCGGCCCCGCCCCTGAAGATTGAAAAAAATGCCGTATTAAAGATTCTCCGCTGGTCGGGATTTGTCAAAAGTGATGAACAGGTATGGAACGCCAATACCAAAAAGTGGGAAAAAGAAACAGGGGCGAAGGTTGTTACGGAATACCTTTCCTGGGAGGATGTCCGTTCTAAAGCGGCAATGGAGGCTTCGGTTGGCGCGGGGCATGACATTGTCCTGGGCTGGTATGATGACCCGCATCTCTATCCGGATAAACTGCTCGATGTGTCGGATGTGGCGACCTATCTGGGGAAAAAATACGGCGGCTGGTATCCCGTGTGTGAGATGTATGGAAAACTCTACGGAACGGATAAATGGATTGCCCTCCCCATCGGCAGTGCGGGGATCTGCATCAATTACCGTAAAAGCTGGGTCAAGGAGGCCGGCTTTGAAAAGGTCCCCGGAGATATTCCCGGATTTATCAAATGCTGCCAGGCCCTGAAAAAGAAAGGGCATCCCACTGGGTTCGCTCTGGGACACGCCGTGGGGGATGGGAATACATGGACGCACTGGTGGCTGTGGTCCCATGGCGGAAAAGCGGTGGAAAAAGACGGGAAGACCATTGCCATTAACAGCAAAGAAACCATTCATGCGCTTGACGCCGTGAAAGAACTCTACGAGACCATGATTCCCGGTGTTGCGTCCTGGCTGGATCCGCACAATAATAAGGCATTTCTGTCGGGTCAGATATCGGTGACGTCAAATGGCAACAGCATCTTTTATGCCTCGATGAAGAAATTTCCCGATATCAACAAGGACCTGATGACGATGAATTTTCCGGTGGGGCCGGTAGGGCATCCGGCGGAACTGTCCATGATCAGCCAGGCATTTGTTTTCAAACACACCCCGGTTCCCAACGCGGCAAAACATTTCCTGAGGTTTATGTTTGAAAAGGCCCAGTATGGAAAGTGGGAGAGCGAAACCTGGGGATACATTACCCAGACGCTGAAGGATTACTACAACCTGCCCGCCTGGAAGAAGGACCCGAGGATTACCCCATATCGTGAGTGTGTTAAAAGGATGCTCTGGAACGGTTACGCAGGGCCCATGGGGCCGGCATCAGCGGCAGCGATGAGCGAGTATGTCGTTGTGGATATGTTTGCCGATGTATGCGTGGGCGGAAAATCGCCGAAGGCCGCGGCGCTGGCGGCGGAAAGAAAACTCAAAAAGTTTTATCGTTAATCTGTAAAAGAAGGGGAGGGCAGGCAGGGGAATCGCAGTGATTGCCAAAAAAATTTCTGGGGAAGAATAATGAAAAGCGGCCAATCTGTAGGCTTTTTGCAGCGGAAAGGTGTCCTGGGATTTCTTTTCACAGTTCCGGCAGACGCCATTCTCCTCCTCCTGCTTGCCTATCCCTTTGTGTTGGGGATATGGCTTTCCTTCACCAATACCATCATCGGCCGGACCGGGAGCTTTGTCGGCCTTGAGAATTATATTGACCTTTTTCACAGCGATGTTTTTTGGCTGACCGCTTTTAACACCGTTGTTTATACGGTTGGCGCCGTTTTTTTTAAATTAATCCTTGGATTGGGCCTGGCTATTCTTCTCAACCGGGATTTCAAGGGAAAAGGGTTGATGCGCGCGATAGTCCTGCTCCCCTGGATTGTCCCGACGGCCCTTTCAACCATCGCCTTCTGGTGGATATTCGATTCAAATTTTTCCTGTATAAGCTGGCTTTTTATGAAACTGGGTATCATGCACGCCCCCATCAATTTTTTGGGGAGTACCGTTAACGCGCGGATTTCTGTTATTATTGTGAATATCTGGCGGGGAATCCCCTTCTTTACAATCGGTCTGCTGGCCGGCCTCCAGACCATCAACCACACGCTGTATGAGGCTGCGGATATTGACGGGGCTACCCCATGGATCAAGTTTAAGAGCATTACCCTGCCGCTCCTCATGCCGCTTCTTTCCGTAATCACGACGTTTTCAATTATCTGGACCTTCGCGGATTTTCAGCTTATCTGGATTATGACACGCGGAGGCCCTGACAACGCGACGCATATTTTCGGAACCTTTTCCTTCCAGCGCGCGATTGCCGGCGGCCATCTCGGCGAAGGGGCTGCGATATCCGCCTTCATCTTCCCCGTGCTGTTTATATGTGTTCTCATAACCTCAAAATATCTCAAGCGAGAAAACTGAAATGCGACAGAAGCGAAAAGAAAAATTTTTCAGATTCTATCTTCCGCTGGCCCTGTTTCTTATCTTTCTCCTGTTTCCCTTTTACTGGATGTTTGCCACCACCTTTAAATCAGATATGGAGCTGTATAATCTCAAACTCAACCCCTTTCTGATACACCACTGGTCTTTGCTGAACCTCAAGCATCTCTTTTTTCAGACCCCCTTTCTCCGGTGGCTTGCCAACACGTTTTTTGTCGCCATAACCTCTACGATTATCTCCCTTTCCGCCAGCCTGCTTGCCGCCTACGGCATTCAGAGAATCCGCTTCAAGGGATCGAGCCTGATGGGGATAGGAATTTTTTTCTGTTATCTTGTTCCGCCTACGATTCTCTTTATTCCGCTTGCCACCATGGTTTTCAAACTTAGAATATGGGATTCTCTCTGGGCCTTGTCTCTTATCTATCCGACTTTTTTAATCCCCTTCTGCACCTGGCTGCTGATGGGGTATTTCAATTCCATCCCCAAGGAACTCGAAGAATGCGCCATGATGGACGGGGCGAGCAGGCTCTGGATTTTCTGGCGGGTGATTGTCCCGCTGTCGCTTCCGGGGATTCTTTCCGCGGGGATATTTGCCTTTACGCTCTCGTGGAATGAATATCTTTATGCCCTGACCTTTATCTCCACAAGCCTGAAAAAAACGGTATCGGTCGGGCTCGTTACAGAGCTTGTTCGTGGCGATGTCTATCACTGGGGCCCGCTGATGGCGGGCGCCCTGTTCGGGAGTGTGCCGGTTGCCCTGGTATATTCCTTTTTTGTGGAGTACTACGTGGCGGGAATGACGGGTGCCTTAAAGGAGTAGCAAAACATGGCGGAAGTTTTACTGGAACATGTCGGAAAGAAATTTGGAAAAGTTGTCGCGGTTGATGATTTTAACCTGACCATTTACCACGACGAATTCATGGTTTTTGTCGGGCCAAGCGGGTGTGGCAAGACAACGACCCTTCGCATGATAGCGGGCCTCGAGGAGATTACCAGCGGTGATATTGCCATTGAAGGACGGCGGGTGAACAATGTCCCGCCCAAGGACAGGGATATCGCCATGGTTTTTCAGAATTATGCCCTCTATCCCCACATGACCGTTTATCAGAATATGGCATTTGGGCTGAAGCTCAAAAAAGTCGCGCAGCAGGAAATAGACAAGCGGGTAAGACAGACGGCGGAGATGTTGGGAATCCTCGGCCTTTTGAAACGAAAACCCAAGGAACTTTCCGGCGGACAGCGCCAGCGGGTTGCCTTGGGGCGCGCGATTGTCCGCATTCCCAAGGTCTATCTCTTTGACGAACCGCTTTCCAACCTTGACGCGAAACTTCGGGTTCAAATGCGCCTCGAGCTCAAAAAACTCCATAAAAAAATGGGGACCACCAGTATTTACGTCACGCACGACCAGATAGAGGCCATGACCATGGGAGACCGTATCGCGGTCATGAAGGACGGCAGAATCCAGCAGGTGGGGGAGCCGCTGCAAATTTACATGCACCCCATCAACAGGTTTGTTGCCAGTTTTATCGGGTCGCCGACCATGAATTTTCTGGATGTTCATGTGGTAAAAAAAGGGGAGGGGTATCATGTTGAATCAAAAGGCTTCAGCCTCCCCGTCCCCGAAGAGAAAAAGCGTGCGATTGCCCCCTACGAGGGCAAAGAGGTTATCCTCGGCGTGCGTCCGGAAGACCTCTCTGAAGGAGGAGAAAACCGGGGCGCGGGAACCTTAAAGGCCCATGTCGAGGTGGTTCAGCCGGTGGGGAATCAAATCTATGTGGACGTGAAGGTTGGCGCGCACAACCTTCTCGCGGCGGTTCCGCCTCAAAGCCTCGTCAAAACCATGGAGGAAATGGCCCTCAATCCGAGGCTCGACAACCTCCATTATTTTGACCCGAAAAGCGAACTGGCGATCGCCTGAATCTTTTTTATCCGCAGATTACGCGGATTTTCTAAGTTTCATGTCCTTACGATGTAATTTCCCCTTTTATTTGACGACGATATCCATCTTCTGCTCATTATTGAACTTCGGGTCCTTAAAGATCAGCCTGTATCGGGCAGGGAAATAGCCGTTGGAGGGTTTGTGGGTAAATGAGCCTTTTTTGCTCTTTCCCATCAGATCATTATAGGAGTAGTTTTTAATGGTAACGTATTTATTTTTCCTGAAATCGAGATGCCGAATCCTGGCATATTCCAGATTGGCGAATTCATACGAGACTTTAACATCACCCAGGGGAATACCAAGAAATGTATTTCGCTTAACCGTAAACTTGTAGCCGGCAAGCGGGTATCCTTCCACTGTAAGCTGAAGACTCTTTTTAACCTTGCCGTTTTCATTTTCAAGTTCAAGGACATAGACATCCGTTTTTTTGACATGCCAGAAGTTATATTTTCCTTTTTTTCGTTCTCCTTTTAAGCTTTGTACCATCGCCCCTTTGTAGCGCATACTCCGGAAATCAAAGACAATACGGTGTTTTTTGTCGGTGTAATTGACAATTCTGGCTTTATTGGCATGTTCAAAATCATATTCAAGACAGGCGGGCTCGTTATATTTAACTTTTTCCGGATTGACCCT
>JANTFN010000011.1 GCA_024763435.1 Thermodesulfobacteriota bacterium
GAAAAACTTAGAAAGCGGAAAGCCGGTCTTTTGAGTGGCGGGGAGCAGCAGATGCTTGCCATCGGGATTGCCCTGGTGGCAGGGCCCAAGCTCCTGCTGATGGATGAGCCGCTTCTGGGATTGAGTCCCCTCCTCCAGGCCGATCTGGCCCGCGCCATTCTGGAAATCCGCGACCGGGGAATCACGGTGCTGGTGACAGAGCAGTTCGCTCGGCCGCTCATTCCTGTCATTGACCGGGGGTATGTGGTCGAAAACGGCATGCTGGTATTTACCGGATTGCGGGATGAACTTATTGATAACCCTGAAGTAAGGTCTGCTTACCTTGGCCTGTCATAAATCACCCTTTCCCAATTGCCGCCCCGCGTTCACCCCCTGGAGGATTCACCCGTGAACTCAGAACTGTCCCTTCGTTCAGATACTATTTATGGCTGTTTTGAGGAAACGGCACGGGCGTTTTCAGAAAAAACCGCCCTTGTTTATCTCGGGGAGCAGTTCTCATATCAACAGTTGAACGATCTCGTCTCGCGAATGGCTGCGTCTCTGGTCCGTATGGGGGTTCGCCGGGACGATAGACTGATTCTCTATCTCTACAATGTACCGCAGATGATTATTGCCTTCCTTGCCCTGCGCAGAATTGGCGCGACCGGTGTTCCGGTTGCCCCGGTCTATTCCTCTTATGACCTGAAATATCTTGCCAATGACAGCGGCGCGACCGGTATTTTCTGTATGGACAGCAATTATAACTATGTCAACGAGGTTATTCCTGAAACAAAACTCCGTAGGATTATCGTGACCAATATGGTTGATTTGATTCCGTGGTGGAAGCGCCTGCTGGCCAGGGGATTTGACCGTGTCCCCCGAGGCGCATTTCCTTCCGGAGAAGGGATTTACAGGTTTAAGGACCTTTTAAAAGGGACTGATCTTTCCATATTGCCCCCGAAACTTCCCGCATCCGATGAAAGAGTCGCCATCATTCTCTATACCGGCGGCACAACGGGATTTCCCAAAGGGGTTCCGCTGCCCGAGACCCTCTTCCTGGACCGTGTGCTCGAATGGCGCCGGGCAAGTGAGGCCGTTACCCCACCGGGAGCGGGGAAAACGGTGCTGGCGGCGCCCCTGTATCATATTATCGGTGAGATGGATGCCATGGCGCCCCTTCTTGTGGGTGGCGAGGTCCTGATTATGCTTCCAAGGGTCGTTCTTGACGCCCTGTTCGACCATGTTCAACGCTATAAGGCTACCAATATGTTTGCCGTTCCCACCCTGTATCGCATGATGCTGGAACATGACCGCCTTGAACTGTATGATTTAAGTTCTCTCCGGTATTGCGGCACGGGAGGAGACGCCCTTCCCGACGAAGTTGGCCGGCGGTGGTTGAAACGATTTGGCGTTCCCCTCTATCAGGGATATGGAACAACTGAATTCTGCGGTGCTATTTCCCTTTCCTACGCTGAAGATGGTGTTCCGCCGGAAGGATCTGCGGGTAAGATTTCCCCGGGGAACCTCTCCAGGCTTGTTGATCCAGATACCCTGAAAGAAGTCCCCGAAGGAAAGGGTGGGGAACTGCTGGGGACCTGCGCGCATGCCGTCACGCATTACTGGAATAAACCTGAAGAAACAAAGGAATGTTTTTTAGAGACAGACGGGAAGGTTTGGTACAGGACCCGGGATATTGTTCGGATTGATCCGGCGGGATGGCTCTTTTTCATGGACCGTTCCGTCGATATGATTAAACACAAAGGGTATCGGATTGCCGCGGCTGAAATTGAGCGTATCCTCCAGGAGCACCATGCCGTGGTGGCCGCCTGTGTCGTGGGGATTCCGGATGAAAAGGTTGGCGAGCGTATCAAGGCCTTTGTCGTATTGAAGACCGATGTCCGTGGATTGAGCAGTTACGAACTCTTAACCTGGTGCCGGGATCGTCTGGCGCCCTACAAGGTTCCCCATTATATCGAATTCCGGGACATGCTCCCAAAATCAAAGGTTGGTAAGATGCTGCGCCGGGAAATGCGAGCGGAAGAACGTTACAAAACAGAAAATTGATATCCTTGCAAAAAACTGCCTAACCGGCAACTTGTTTTTTATTGCTTCTTGCCGCGGAACGTTACGGCAACATAATAGTGCAGCCATTTTTTGCCTTCTATCGAATTGAAAAACCCCCATTGTCTCCTGGCAATTTGATAGGCAATTTTAGCCTCCTGAAGCGCACCGGCATGATCACCCTTTTTATTCAGGCAGCTGCTTTTGAGAAAATGAGGCAGCGGTGCGTTGCTATTGAGGGAAAGGGCTGTTTCAGCGTCTTCCATTGCCGCCCGCCCGTTCCCAAGGGCGAGGCGGGTAAGCCCCCGCCGGGCATAGTAGCGGGCGGCCGATTCTGGCTGCATCGCGTTCTTGCTTTTTAAACCGATATTCAAATCACGAAGCGCCCCTTTGTAATCACCCAGTTCATACCGGAGTTCGCCCCTTCTCAGATAGCAGGAGATGCAGGAAGCGGGCAGCGAGATAGTTGTCATCTTATTCAGGTATTCGCGGGCTTTTTTTCTCTTTCCCATCTGCCTGGCGGCGGAAACCTCTATTGCAAGGGCCTGGAAACGGAGCTTATTATTGCTCCCCGCAGTAAGAAGCGCCCGACGGGCATGCCGCATCGTCTGATCCATATCGAAATGTCGGTAGGCCCGGGAGGCCAGGGAAAGCTCATGATTCGCGTCAACAATGAAAAAGGAAGCAAGGAGAATAGCCGCTGCCGCGACAAAGGTGGCAATTCGAACGAATTTAATCATCTCTTTTTCTCTAATTGGGTATTGATGCCGACAAGCAGAAAAAAGGCCATGAAAAACAGATCAAAGAGATTAAGAAAAATCCAGAATCCCCCCTTAACGCCCATTTGAAAATTCCGGCTTGCCACGCCCCCCAGCATACTGATCCCGAAGATAGCTTCCGAGGTTCTTCCTGACAGGATACGGGCAACCCAGCCGACCGGATCAAACCAGGGTTGCGACAAACCAAAACCGGCCGCTTGAGCTGCCAGAAAGCAGATAAAAAGTAACGGCACAACGATTAAGGTATTGGGCTTGACGACGGCAGCCTGTTTCAGGGACTTTCCCGATGAAAATTTACCCGTCAGCCAGGGAATCATCAAGCCTGCGATTATTCCCTGACCCAGGACAAAGTAGCCGAACCAGTAACGAAAACATCCGGCCGCCGCCCCGATGATACCCGCGGCAACAACCCCTGCCAAAAGCCATTTTGTGTTGTTTTTCATCTCAAAATCACGCCGTCATTTCAGGGAAATGTTTTCCTGCCTGCTTAATCAGCCGGCTCCCTTCTTGCAGGTTTGGATACATTTCATCAAACTTTTTCTTGTAAATATGTATTTTGCCCGTTTTCCCCGCTTCGGTTTTATAGTAAATATCGACAAAATCCTTGGTATCCAGGTCATCAATGTTAGCGGCTGGCCTTTCCTTTATTTTTGTAACAGTTCCGCGCCAGGCCTGTTGCCGCCGTTTTCCCTGAAAAAGCATGATAATGGCGATTAATGCGATTGCCGCGAGAATGCCGTAAAAAAGATTCATATCTTTCTCCTTTTAAAAACGGATCTTACCGTACCCGACGGAGAACATATTTTTTCTTGTTGTCTTCCGCGTCATAAACGACTAATTTTCGGCCGTTGTCAATCAGAACAACCTTGTCATAAGGTTGCCCCTCCATCTTGATTTTTCCCCTGTTCCCGGAACAAACCCCAGTCACCGTTTTTTTGAATTCGAAATTCAAATCCTTGTCACTGGAAGAAACCGCCTTTGCCTTGGCAACGCCCGTCAGTCTGCTGCCGTTTTGCGTAAGTTGAATGATCATAACCATGGATCCTTGTCGATCATTCAGACTGTAACGATAGGTGCCCGTCCAGGGAAATTTAGAAACAATTATTAATTCTGCTCCCTGTCCGGATGCCTTCGATTTGATATAAGCTGCATCATCACCAGCAGCCTTCAGAACCAAATCCAACTTACCATTCGTAATTCGTGTTTTGCCCAAATCGAGCGCGATTTTTACAATTTGACCATGGGCGACCTTGCCGACCCTGCCTACGACGACCCCATTATGGTAAATTACTATCCCATTGGCAGATGCCGCACTTTTTACCGTGGAAATTGTCAACTTCAGGATGACAGACTTTCCTCGAATCGCGTTTAGCATAGAATTCCTGAACAACAGTCGAACCCAGCCACGTGATTGATTGCCATCGATCACAAAATTATTGGCATCAGCCTGATCATCTCCTACAGCAGGATTTGGAAACACATTTCGATCAGCCGTGACAACTATTTTTCTCTGATTAGAAGTTTTTTCGATTTTACCGGATTTTTTTCGTGGTGTATAGAACCGAATATCCGAGGCATCGAACCAGCCGTGGCCGTAAAACTCCAGGCGGAAGGCCGTGGCTTTGATGGGCGGTGAAATTCTTTTGGTGTAGGAGGAGATGGATCGTCCCTTCGCGCCGCCTGAAAGAACCGTGCGGTTAATATTGGTATTCCGAAGCTCGTCCACGACAACCCATGTCCCGTTAGGCCGCCGCAGTTTAAGGACCAGGCGAAAGCCCTTGGTCGTGATATCAGTACTTGCCCGCCCGATATAGATCTTCGAGATGGGGATGACTCGGCTGAAATTCCTCTGGAGCCAGTCGCTTTGCCCCCGGGATCCCGCCCAGTGTCCCCCCTTGAAGACATCGCCCTTGCTGTTACGGGTATATTTTGAACTGGTATTTGTTGTTGAGGTTGTCCCTTTCGATGGGGGTTCACTCTTTGTGCCTCCCCTGATCCCCCTGGGGATCGGCGACCCGGAGGGAACCCAAGTGTAATAATATCTCCAACCATGATCTCCCTTGAAGGAAACGCCAGAGTAGCAGACGCGAAGCGTCAGGATTTTGCCCTTGCGACCTTCCGGGACCTTCCAGGGAAAGGTCTTTCGGACGGTGGGGTTCTTTGGGCTGTGGACAGAATAGACACCGACAGACCCGATTTTCCCCCCGCCGTACGTAGCGCCACATCCAAGGTCATGCGTATCCATCGAAAGGCCGTGATTCTCGGAATACTTCCTGGGATCCGCCAGTTTGTGAATGGTGAGCGTAAACGCGACCTTCGAGCCGGAGACAAGGCGGTTGGGGGGGCGCTGCCAGGTTGAAACCGATTTGAATGCCACATAGCCGCTTTTTCGAATCGTGTTAACCATAACAATCCGCCCTTCCCGGCCCGATACCAGGCCCCGCCAGTACGAACTCTTTTTGTTGACAGGAATTCCCACCTCTCCCTTAACGCGTGTGAGAACCCATATCCCGTGCTTGAGCGTTGAGGTGCCCTGAACGGTATTCCGGGCCCCATTGGGTGGAGTGCCTCCCGCGATCCTTTTCTCCAGGGCCCGGACATGCACGGCTACCTTTGCGTCATGGCGAATAGCCAGGGCCTTTTTGTAGGTGGCTATGGCACTTGCAAGATTTCCCTTTTTCTCATAGCCGTATCCCTGTCGAATCAGGTTGTCGAATTTCCTTATTTTTGCCTTCAGCTCCCGGATATGTGCAGCCACTTTCGCGTCGCGTCGAATCTTCTGTGCATCGGTGTATTTTTGGATGGCTGTTTTAAGATGCCCCGCATTTTCAGCCGCATAGCCTTCCCGGATAAGAATATTTCGCTGTTTTCCCGCTTGATTTAGGGTCGATTTTTGCCCTGCCGTAGAAGTTGGCGTGGTGTTGTCCGAGTATTTCCGGACCTGGAAGCTGTAGAGCCGGTAGGGGCGGGTTGGCGCTGTAATAACCACAACCCGAGTAATGTTTACGGGCCGAGAAAAGTGAAACATGAGCCAGGTCTTATCCCCTCTGCGCATCGGCGCGGAGGCCCATCCCTTTGCGCCCAGGTCCCTGTAGCGATATTCTATATCACCGTCAATACACTGTTTGGCGGAAAACCCATGGCCGGCGTTGGAATCAGCCACGACAAAGGAGGGCTGAATCTTTCCACCCCTGGTATAGAAGCTTGCCTCTCCAATTCTCGCGTAGTCCTGACGCCCCTTATGGGTCAGCTCGGAGGCCTCTGTGATGAGTATCTGTATGATTTTGGTCATGCCTGGATCCAGTGACAAGGAGATTCTCTTCCGGGTATTGCCGCTGACGCCCGCCGCGGCGATAATCTTTACGTTCTGAAGGGCGGAAGGCGGAGGCCTTGTTGTGTGTGTTGTGGTTGCTCCGGACGATACCACGGATGGTTTTGCGGCCGGGTTTTCACCAAGAATTTTATCAATGGACAGCGGTTTTTTGCCGGTTTTAACGGGGGGTGATTGTTTCGGCGTGCCTGCTGATTTGTTTTTACCTTCTCCAAGGATGCTGCTGACATCAAGAGGCTTCTTTGTGCCGGCGGCCGTTTTTTGCCCGTGAAGGGCCTTTTCCAGTGCCGCGACGTGTTGCTCCAGTTTTTCATCCGGCCAGAGGTTCAGGCTTTCCTTGTATTTTTCAACGGCCTTTTCCAGTTCATCGGCTGCTTCAAGGAGGGCGCCCTCCCGCTTCAGGCCTTTGGCTTTTTCCCTGTTCCTGTTGTTTTGAAGGGTTGAACCTGTTGGTTTATTTTTGCCTTCTCCGAGGATACTGCTGACGTCAAGGGGTTTTTTCTTCTTCCCCTGCGCTGCTGCCTCAATTTTGGTTTTTTCTTCCTGCTGTTTTATTGTTTTTTCCAAGTCCGAGACGTGCTGCGCCAGCTTTTCATCCGGCCAGACCTTCAGGCTTTCTTTGTATTTTTCAACGGCTTTTTGCAGTTCATCGGCTGTTTCAAGAAGTCTCCCCTCTCTTTTGAGGTCTCCCGCGCGGGTCTGGACTTTTTTCCACGCGGTCAGGGTTTGCCTGATGTCCTGGTTTTTCGGGGCGAGGGCGGCGGCTTTTTTCAGGGTGTCGATGGCTTCCCGGTATTTTTTCTGTTCCCAGAGTTTTTTTGCCCGGTCTTGAAGTGTCGCAACTTTTTTTGCCTGATTTAATTTTTTAAGCGCTTCCGTATAAGGCGGATAGTTTTTGCTGATACGTTCAGCCACTTTCAAGGCGCTCTCCGCGGGACCCAAATTGCCTCTGGTGGTGAGATTATCCGCTTTGGCCAGCGCGTCATCCATCTTTCTTTTTTTACCTTGCATTTTTTTCAGGGCATCAGCTATCGCGGTATTTTTTGGAACTGTCTGCGCGGCCTTTTTCATGGTTCCCACGGCCTTGTCAAGATTTCCCTGGTCCCAGAGGGCCTTTGCTTTTTCTTGTAGTTGCTTTGCGAGCATTTCCTGTTTTTTCTTTTCTGCAGCCTTTTTCTTTGCGTCGGTCAGCTGTTTCTGAACTTCTTTATACTTTGGATAACTGCTGCTTATCTTTCCGGCAGAAGAAAGGGTGTCTTCCGCAGCTTTCAGTTTTTCCTGTTTGATCATCGTGGCGGCTTGCCGCAGCTTGTCGTCAATCTCTTTTTTCTTTTTTTGCATAGACCTGAGGGCTTCAGAGATCTCTTTATCCTTTGGGACTAACCTGTTCGCGCTGGCAAGTTGCGTGATCGCCTGCTGTAATTTCCCCTGGTTCCAGAGCTTGCGGCCTTGCTGAAGCAGCTTTTGGACCTTTTTCTGATCCTTGGCCTTTTTCTTGCCTTCATCAATCCGGGTCTGGGAAATCGTGACGGAGAAGGTTCCTTTCCCCTTGCCGAGGATGGTTCCGTCCTTGTCTTTGACGACAACCATGGCAATACAGGTCCCAGTCTGGCTGCGGTTGACGGTTACCTCTTTCCCCATGGAAAGGCCCGCGAAATGGCTGTCCTCGTTGAGGGTCCAGTGATAATAAATGGGGCTCACTTTCGGAGTCGGGATGATCTTCGTCAACAGGCGCACGTTCTGGTGCACGGCGATGGCCTTTTTGACCTCCACCAGCCCTTTGCCTTCCTTCCAGACCATCGGTTTCGGCCCTAAGGGTCCCAGGACGGTGACCTTGACGTCGTAGCGCTTTGCCTGGATGCTTTTTTGGACGGTTCCGATCACGTCGCCGTAGTGGGGCACCCGGGCCTCGGCCTGGAGCGCCAATGGTTTGTCATCCTTGAGTTTGAAGCCGATTTCGGAGGCCGGGTCGTTGTATTCCATCCGGTTGGACGAGGGCGGGCTTGTCCAGACCCAGCGGATCGCGTCGTCGGGAATCTTGGCGGAGCTTGAAATCCTGGCGCGAATCTCCTGGCCCACGTAGGGTTTTGTGGGGTTCAAGGCGAGGGTAAATTTCGGGCCCACCACCTGGGCGTGGACCTGCTTGGATTCGATCGTCTTCTGCCCGGCCGGCTGGGGCACCTGGATCCAGATGGCGATCTTTTTGACCCGGCCAAAGGTCACAGTGGTACTCATCCCTTCCGGCGGATCGAATTCGATGCCCGGTTCGCTGGCCTGCCAAATGGGTTTGTAGGAACCCTTGCCACCTTTCTTGACCCGAACGCGCAGCCGCGCGGTGCTGCCGTAAACCGGACGGGCGGGAAGGCCAACCACCTCGAATTCGGGAGACTCAACGACCACCTTCACGCTGCCGCTGGCGGTGTTGCCGTCCGCGTCGGTAACTTTGAGGGTCACCGTGTGAGGCCCAGACACGCCGGACTGAAAGGCACTTTTTTCCCCGGTCCCCTTGGCACCCGACCAGGTGTATTTGTAGGGGAATCGCCCGCCCCGGACAGCGGCAGTTATCTCCACCTTTTTCTCCGCCTGCACCGGATCCTTCGGCCCTGTCAGCTTGACAGACAGGTCTTCCGTCCCCTTCGGCGCCTTTCCTTCCGGCCCATTCTCCGTAAAATTCCCCGAGACAACCAGGCTGCGGAACTCTCCGTTGCCGTAAGATCCACCCATGCTAATGGAAAATCCTCCGTCGGTCGCGTCTTTAGGAATGGGGATCTTCAGGGAAAACGACCGGCTCCCTGGTCCCTTGAACTTGTAGGTGCGCTTCGCGTGTTTCGAACCGGCCGAAACGGAGACCGACAGGACGATATCAGGGCTCCAAGTCACCCGTGCTGTTCCCGAAACAGACAAGACACCGTCTCCCAGGCGCCCTTCGTAGTGTCGGGAGGTGGTAAAGCCATCCACATCCTTCATCTTCGGCATGCTCGCGCCCGACACGCTGTAGGAGATCTGTTGGCCGTTGAAGGTCTCCGCCGGATACATTCCGCTGGCGCTCCCTCCGGCGCCGTGTTTCACAACCTTTTTCGGTTGTTTTGCCGGACTTTTCCCAACCGCGACGGTTTCAGCTCCGGCCGCGCCGCCGGGTTCGGTGCCTCCCCCGGATTCCCCTGGTTTATTTCCCGCGGCGCCTCCCGAAGGAGTGTTGCCGCCCGCGCCCTTTTTTGCCGTCTTTTTCTTTTTGTTGGGCTTCTCCTTCACAGGAGAAACGGTAAAGTTTACGGCATCTGACCCGAGGGCGATTCGCTTCCCGTGTTTATCCGTGGCAGACACAGCAACGGTGACGGTGGCCTCTCCCGTCTTTGGCGCTGTCACCACCACGTGGGACCGGTCATCGTCCTCGACCCGGCAATTCTTTCCCCGCCAGGTGTAGTGGAATTGATAGCTGTTCAGATACCGATCCGGCATCCCAACGTCCGCACGCACAAATTCCCTCGGTTTGGGCCTGCCCGGTTTCAGCGTCAGGTGGAACAATCCCCTGGGCACGGCCACCGGCACCACCACGGTGAGAACCCCCTTTTGCGTGGCATCGAATCGGTTCTGGACGATGACCTCCACTGTCACGGGCAGCAGGTGATACGTGATGAAATTGACCTTGACACTCTTCCCGCCGGAGCCGAAATCCCCGTGAGGCGAACGCCAAGTCACCTCTAACCGCCTTTTGTCCTGCATCTCCTTCAGCTTCTTCCCGGTAATCTTGAGGGCGAAGACTGTTTGCTTGCCCAGGTGGAGCGGATTGTAAACAATGCGTGCTCCTTTCTCTACCAGGGCTTGAAACGCCGAGGTCTTTTTATAGAGGGCGGTCACCTTTTGAAGAGCCACCTTGTAGTCCTTCGCAAATTTCGAAGAGGTAGCCACACCCTTTTCCGGATGACCCGAACGATCCATCGCCATGCGCCAGATAAACTGGACGTTTGCCAGAATACTCAAAGCCTGCCGGTCAATGATTTCCGTCGCGGGGGCCGGTGTGCCCCCCTTAATTTTTTGAACGTCCGTCCAGACCTTCCAAGAGCCATGATAGAAGCCCTTCCGGGCGGCCTCGGCGCTTTTCAGGTCTTGTTTATAATCCCCCGTCCAGGGAAACCGCAGGATCCTCTTCCGAAGTTTTTTATCCGGGTACCCGAGTTTCCGCGTGATGCTTTCCACCATCTTTCGGTTTTGGGTGTAGATCTCGGTATACGTCTTCAGGGCCGCCTGCCAGTATTTCCCCTTCTCCAAGAGCTGTTTCTCGCGTGTCTCGCGATTTTTCTTCGCTTTTGCGGTGACCTTGTCTGCCCGTTTCCCCACTTCTTTTGCAAGGGAGATTTCAAGGGCCTCGCCACGGAGGGCCTCCAGTTTCTGTTGAAGAGCCTCCAATTTCTCGACGGGTGGTTTGCTCCCAGCCACCCAGACGGCGTGTTTCATCTCCGCCTGCTGGACGAGATAGGGAATCATAATCTGTTCCTTGACAAACTTCCGGCGCTCCACGATCTTCGTTTTCAACAGCTTGAAGACGCGGCACCATTTTTCCGGGCTCTTCTCGCAGATGGTGCTGAACCCCGTCAGCCACTTGGCATATTCAAAAACCCCGGAAAAGGAGGAGCCCTTTTCAAGCCGTGCCCACGAAACACTATGACTGATGGCCGTCAACTGCTGCTGGGCCGCCATGCGAAGCTGCTTTGTGGCGGCGTCATTTTCCAGGAAGACCTGATCCAGGATCTCATTGGAGACCTTCGCAAGATTGGAGATGCGGTAGGTGCGCTTTTGCCCGGAGACGGGAACCACCACGGTTTTGGTGGTAAAGAAGAAATCTTTCAGTTTACTCTTGGGGATGCCACGCCTCTCGTTCACCACCGCCCGCGGGAGTTCCAAACGGACAAAACGGTTATCCTCCGTGTACTTCCCCGCGTAAACCAAAAGATCGATGAGTCCGTTCTGGTTGTTGCTGACCCGCAGGGCGCCATGGATATCGATGCTCATAACCGCCACGTCCCCTGCCAGCACCAGGGGCCAGGCGGGTGTAAAGTAGAGGGCCTCCTTTACGAAAGAAAAGACCGTCTTGGCGCTGACGCCCTCCGTCACGGCCTGTTTAAAGCTCATTCCTCCGGGAATCCAGTCGATGAGCGCGAAGGCGGCGTCACTGAGGTCGTCTCCAAGCTTTCCAGCCATCCAGGAATTGTACATTTTCTTGTAAATATATGCCCCGCCAGATGCCACCAGGACCCCGATAAACAGTTTTTTCCCTGTCGGGCTTTTCAGCAGCTTCACAAGGAATCTGTCCCCTCCCTCTCTTTCAGCGGATTTCTCTATTTGCGCGAGGGTCTTGGCCTCGGCTGATCCCTTTTTCGCCGCCGCCCTTCTGGCCTTGATAAGCTCCAGGCGTGCAAGATGTCCTTCCGCCTTGAGAAGCATTTCCACAAACGCTTCTCTGCTCAGACCCGCCTTTAACCAGGCGTCGAGGGCGGCAGACAGTTCCTTTCCCTGCTGAAAGCTCGTGTAGAGCATTTTGTAGAGGTCGTTGTTTTTGCCGGCCATTTTCCTGAGTTTCGCGAGGATCTCCTTCTCCGGGACTTCCAGAACGTGATCCCGAAGCAAAACGAATCCCACCGTCAGCTCGTCCAGCGCCTTCCGAGCCTCGGGATTTCCTGCCAGGGATCGTCCACTGACCCGTGCCTTGGAAAGAATGGGGTTGAGTTTATAGGGGATCTCCTCAAAGGCAAGGCTTATATTCTTGGCCCGGACCCTCTTGAGCCACCTGAGTTCTCCCTTCGTCAGTTTCCCCTTCGCCTTCAGGGCCTTCAGTCGCTTAATCTGGGCCTCGATTCCCTTCGCATCCATTCCCCCGATCGTCTCGAGCGCTCCCGATTCCTTCAGGGCCAGCCTTTCCCGCAGGACATACTTGACCTTTTCCGCGTCGGAGAGGTTGTTCCATCCCCCGTGGGCCTTTGTTATCTGACGTTCGCAACTCCCGACCATGGTCAGGGATCCATATTTCTTCACCGCCTCACGGATCATTTTTGCGTCCAGCTCGTCCGCCAATGCGGAATCAATCCGGGTTTTGATATATGAACTCAGTGTCTCGGCATGAGGCGCAAGCTGTCCCCCCTTGTTCTCCGCGATGACGGCGCCCTTAACCAGCATCTCCTTCTTAATGCCGCTCATGGAGGTCTCGCCAACAAACTTCTCCTCTTCAAGGAGATTGAGGAGATGGAGATCAATCCCACGGATGTTCTTCAAGTGGACGATGTCGAAGCCCTTGACCTTGAGCCTTTCCAGCCCTTCTTTCTCCAGGAGTTCGTTGAAATACTTGGCGGCCTGGACGGCCTTTTTCCCCACAAAGGAGATGTCGTCGTCGGAGAAGAGGAGACGATACCCCTCATGGTTGCTCCGTTTCTCTGCCATTTCGAGATAGCGGATTCCCGATGACCCTGTCCGGACCACCACATCAAGATCCTTTCCATAACTGCGATAGACCTTTTTCAAAAGGCCATCGACAGTGGCAAACCTCTTCTCATCCAGTAAGCCCCGGACACGGGCCTCGAAAACACCAGGTTTAAGCTTATGGGCCTTCGCAGCGGCATGTATCTTTTCCAGGAACTTTCCTTCGTCGGCCTTCGTCGTGATATCAAGGTGCCTGAAAATTGTGTCGATGGCCGATCTGTCTTTGAAACCGCTCGCCGCGTATTGGTCAAGGGCCTTTCCAACCGGATCCGCCGCCCAGGCCTTCGGGACACATATAGAGACAAGAAGAAACAGTACCAGGATCAAATAAGAAACAAACCGTTTTTTCACTTCATTTCCTCCACCGGAAGCACGATGTGGCCGGGAAGACCGCCGCAACTCCGCGCCCATTCTCTTACAACAGCAAGGAACGGAAAAATAATTTTATCCCACCTGGACGGGGAGAAGGTCTCCCGCCCGCTTTTCGAGCCGGCTCCCCACGTTCAGGCCCTTGTAAGCGGTTCCGAAGTGCTGTTTTTTCATCCGAAATTTCCCTTTCTTCCCGGCATCCGTGCGATAGTGGATCACCACCATCCCCTCGCGGAAGTTGTTCTCGTCGTCGTAAGTGTCCGCCTCTTCCTTGACCTTGGTAACCACGCCCCGCCAGGTCTTTTTCATCTTTTTCTTCTGAAAGAGCATAATCGCCACACTCAGCCCCACGGCCACAAGAATTCCTAAAAAAAGTTCCATCATTTTCTCCCTTTTGTCAGTTCAAACGGATTTTCATCACGATGAGGTCAGAGCGAAACAAGTTCTTGTCCTTTATGGACCTCTTTCCCGTCACCACGGCGGTTCCCGAACCATCCAGAACAAGGTCGTAAATGCCGAGCTTCCGGCTGAACCCCTTTTGCCATAAAACCTTTCCCCGCGCGTCGATACCCTTCAGCGTCGAAGAACCGAGAATAAGGGATTTCCCTCCCGGAAGCGCGAAGATTTCTCCCCCAATATCACCATCCAGGCTCTTCAGGGTCTTTTTCCACAAGGGTTTCCCTTTCGCGTTGGTTCGAATCAGCCACGTGTCCTGGGTCCCGGATTCGGAAAACCCCTTGAAACCGGTCATCAGGTATCCCCCATCCGGCATCCGTCGCAGGTTGCCGGCTCCTTCTTTCCCCTCCCCGCCATAGGTTCTGACCCAGGCACGGTTCCCCCGGGAATCGAGCTTCATCAGAAAGGCGTCCTGGAAACCCGCGCCCGTTCGTTCCAGTGTCCCGCAGACGACGAAGGAGCCATCGGGAAGAGAAAGGAACCCCTGGGCAGAGAGTTTCCTCTCGTCCGGCAGCCCCGTCGTCAGCCTTTTCCGGGAAAGGGGCCGCCCATCCGCTGAAAAGGTCAGGAGCGTCGGCCTATATTTGATATACACCATCACGGCCAACGTCCCGTCCTTTCTCAGGACCATGGCACCTGCCATCTCGTCCTCGTACTTTTTACCCCACGTCCGCTCCCACAGGACTTTCCCTTTTCCATCCACCTTGAAGAGATAGACATTTCGAAACAGGGTGGGGCCCTGCGTGCCGACAACGATGAAGGAGCCATCCTTCGTTGCCGCCACCCCGGCTGGTCTTTCCTCCCCCGGTCCCCCGTAGGTTTTCTTCCACAGGATGTTTCCATGGCCGTCCAGCCGGACAAGAAGGATATCCGACCGGCCCCTAAACGATTCCCCGACGACGAGGGACCCTCCAGCGCCGGCGTGGATCACATATTCCCCCACGACAATCTGGCCTCCTCCAACCGTTTTCTGCCAGACGACTCCAACCCTTTTCACCGGAGGCACGGGTGGTTTGGGACGGGGAATCACCTTTTTTGCCACTTTTGCGGGCTTCTTCACAGGGGCGCGCTTCGCGAGGAGGGCATTGCCACGGGCTTCCATCCCCTTTCCCAGGAGGAGGAAGGCCATCACGATACACAGGGGCGCCCCGCCTAAAAGAAGCATCGGCCTGAAGGACCGTTTGACCTTGTCCGCGCTGCCCCTTCCGCCGGAAGCGCGGGTAACGATATCCATGGCGAACCCCTTCTTTTCCACAATCTTCGATTCATCCAGCAGCCCGGTCGCGCTGACCTGTTCGAGCAATTGGGGAAGGCCCTTGAAAATAAGGTTGCCCCGCTGATCCCGGCACCAGAGGAAAAAGGCGCGCCCGTCCCTGAACTTGAAATAAAGGCCACCATAGCTTGCCGATGAGAGAAGGAGGGACTGCCCCGCCATTCTCGCCTGATCGGCTCCCTGACTGAACAGGGCGGCAAGGCCCATGAGAATCCGAAGCCACCGGGGATTCCTGAGAACGGCGGGAGAGACCTTTTCAAGCTGATCGTATAAGACGTCCCCGCTGAAGGAAAGAGACCGGAGACGGAATCCCCCCGGGATAAATCGAGCCGTGAAGGAGCCATATTCCGCGTTGAGCTTCATCAGCCACACCCAAACCAGGGCGAAGGGCCAGAGAAAAAGCGCCGGGATCCCCCAGCAGCCAGCCGGCTGAATGGCCCCGCAGGTGAAAAACGGAAGGCTGAAAAAGAGCCCGAACAGCCCCAGGAAAACGATGTCTCCAAATACGACGGTGGCTCTGGATACATGGAACTCCCCATCCTCCTTCCCCCGCCAGGGGATCAGAAGGTAGCCCAGCAGCCCCAGCAGTGCCGGCAGCCACGCCCAGGCGCGCAGGGGATAGAAAAGACGGGTCGGCGGCGTGTTGCCCCGATACCCCGTCCCCAGGGCAAAGTCATCATTTTTGTAGGTGTGAAGCTGAAACCTTAGATAAGCAGGTTTTCCGTTCTTTTTATAAGAAATATAAAGGGTGTGATAAGGAGAGGAAATAAAACGCGGGGCCAGTTCCCTGAAGAGAGGCGCACTCAGCTTGAACCACAGCCTGGACTTTGAACCCCAGCCCTTTTGTTCTTCACGAAGCCTTGGATTTTTCAACTCTCCCTCGGCCCGGACCGCGAAAGCCTTCCATTTCGGCCCCCACTCAACCTCGTTTCCCTCAACTATTTTCCGGATATAGGTCTCAAGCGGCAGGGAGGCCAGATATCGGCGCCTTTCGGAAACGAACCCCATGAAGTTAGGCTGGTTTTTCTGCTCCTTCGCGAAATGGACGGATTCAACGGATATACGAGGAGAGAGATCTACAGATGTAATCATGCAGACGGTTGTTGTTATGCTAAGAAGGAGAAAAACCCGCCGCCACAATTCCCGCATTATGTTTCGCGCTTCATAATTCGACTCGCTTTCATAAATTAAAAGACCTTAAATATGTGCAATTTTATAGCCTGATCCTCTTCCAATGTCAATCCAGAATAACCCACTGTCAAGCCACAATAGAAATACCCCATTCAGGAAAAATGGTTTTATTAGAAAATGTGGGGAAGGTTGGGATTGGCTATTTAAAACAAGAAAAATTTTCGCATTATAAAGTAAGTTTTTTCATTATGCGAAAAATTTTCGCATAAACTGAATGCCGCCGAAATTATTATCGAATCTTGATGTTATAACTTATTAAAATAATACGCTATTTTTTATTATTTAAAATGGCATGTTTATTGCTTATTATAAGGCAAGGCAAGATAAGAGGGGAGAACGATGCAGGGAGCAGGAACAACATTTCAGGAGCAAACGAAATACACTCCGGAAAAAATAAAGGGGCGTACCCTGGACTGGGACAGCAAGCCGCCTGTTTTTAAACGCTATGAAGCGGCCGGGCGGATAGAGCTCCCTACACCCCGCCTCGAAAACGGGGTGCCTGTATGGCGTGCTCTTCAGACCCGGCGTTCCATCCGGTCCTTTCAGAACAGCGCCATCAGCATGGAAACCCTTGCGGTCCTGCTGTGGGCATCTCAG
>JANTFN010000012.1 GCA_024763435.1 Thermodesulfobacteriota bacterium
CATCCCGAAAAGGCCGCGAGGTCAGAAGGCAAGCCGGATTCCCCCGCTGACAAAGTTTGATCCGCCGTGGGTGCCGTTGAAAAGACCAAAGACCCCGGATCGGTGGTGAATTCGGAAAATGAGACTGAGGGGAAGCTCCCAGTTGGGGGTAAAACAGAATTCAAACAGGAGGTAATTCAGCAGCCGCGTCGAGCTGTCGCTCTCGATAACCTCAGCCTGTGGCCGCCCCCAGGCGTAGGACAGCCCGTCTCCGACAGCAAAACTGGTTTCAAGAAAGCGGTCCCAGGGGAAAGAATGCCACCGAAGCAGGAAAAGAACGTTGGTTTCTACATGGTCCTGAAAACCGAAATGCTTGGCGAACTGGGCTTCCCATTCCCCTGTAATTCGTTTATTCCAGAAATCGCAGACCTCATGGCTAAGAGCAAGGCACAGAAGTTTCGAGTTCTTGAATTCCGTCGATCCCAACGCGATGTTCTTTAAATCATTCGCGGAGTAGATACCTTCGTAAAGGCTCAAAAACCACTTGGGACGCTGGGCATGCGCGGACCGGGATACGCTAAGGAAAAAGAACACCACCAGAAAAAAACAAATGGCATTTTTCTTTACAAGACCACAGAATGTTGGAACGGGAGATTTACTGAACCGCATACCGTCCAATCTGAATCATCCGGTCCGCGACTTTACGCCTCAGCATGACGGTATTCACGGGTGTATAGCGGGTCAGGCGCTTCAGGGCGGACAGCTGGGTGCGGAGTATATCCCCGCTCGCAACCGCGGCAAAGATAAGTTTTGCCCACCGCTCAACCCGCATCATGGCATCAATCGTGTAAACGCTGACAATGGCCTCCGGAATTTCCGCGGGGCCATCCCCGTTTTTCTCCAGAATTTTCCTGACGCGCAAAAGGCTACTGTCCATGGCAAAGATTTCAATGATGATATCGCCGATCATGCCGATGATTTCCTGTTGCGTTTCCAGGTCATCCGGGTGGGCCTGATAGGCCGCGCCGGCGGCAAGAAGCCCTATCTTTTTCGCGTTGTCGACAAGATAGGCCAACATCTCTACCCCTTCCTGCGGTGTTTTCTGGAGTCCAGATGGCTTCAGGAGATCCGATGCCGCCTGTTTCATGGCCTGAATCAGGGGCAACTTACCCTTCATGGCGCGCCGGAAGAGCATCCTCAGGATCAAGAGACGGTTAATCTCGTTGGTCCCCTCGAAAATGCGGTTAATACGGGAATCACGGTAGTAGCGCTCTATCGGATAATCCTTCGTATAGCCATAACCGCCGTGAACCTGGAGCGCCTCGTCCACAACAAAATCGAGCATCTCGGACCCGTAAACCTTGTTGATGGAACATTCCGTGGCATACATTTCGATCCCCTTGGAGGATTCAATCCCCGCGTCAGGTGATGTCATGTCAATATCCTTCAGGCGTTCTTCAACGAGACCGGCGTTTCTGTAAACCATACTTTCAGCCACAAAGATACGGATGGCCATTTCACCAATTTTTTCTTTTATCAGCCCGAAGTCAGCAATGGGATGCCCGAACTGGACACGTGTTTTGGCATAACGGACGGTGTCCTCCAGGGCAATTTTCGCCGCTCCGACACAGGCCCCACCCAGCTTGTAGCGACCGATATTGAGAATATTAAAGGCCACGACATGGCCTTTGCCCGGTTTGAAAAGGAGGTTTTCCACCGGGACCTTGACGTTATCGAGGATGAGGCTCCGCGTGGACGTGCCCCGAATCCCCAACTTGTCCTCTTCCTCCCCGAGAGAAAGACCTTCCGAATCCCTGTCGATGATAAACCCCGTAAACTGTTCCCCGTCAATTTTGGCATAGGTAATGAAGATATCCGCGTAGGCGGCATTGGTAATAAACTGTTTTTCCCCGTTTAGGATATAATACTTTCCATCCTCCGAAAGGGTGGCCGTGGTCTTGGCGTTCAGGGCGTCCGTTCCGGCTCCCGGTTCCGTCAGGGCATAGGCTCCGATCATCTCTCCATTTGCCAGGCCGGGGAGATACCGGCGCTTCTGCTCGTCGTTTCCGAAATAGACAATCGGCAGGCTCCCGATTCCCGTGTGGTCCACGTTTGCCACGGCAAAGGGGCCTCCGAGGGGGACTTTTTCCGTAATAATCAGGGAACTGATTTTATCCAGCCCCATTCCCTCGTATTCTTCCGGGATATCGCTTCCCATGAGGCCGACCTCAGCCGATTTTTTGAGGAGGCTGAGCATCAGGCCCTCCTTTTTGGCTTCGAGGTCGTCGATGACAGGGGTTACCTCTCCAAGAAGAAACTCCTCCGCTGCCTTTGCGACCAGTTTGTGTTCTTCCGTCATATCCTCGGGCGTAAAGACATCCCCGGGGTCAACCGAGTCAATTAAAAAGCTTCCACCTTCAATCTTGTGCATTTTACGCCTCCTCATCCCTCTTCATTTTCAAAAACAGCCGCTGCGCCCATTCCGCCGCCAATACACATGGTCACCAGCCCCCACCTTCCTTTTCTCTTTTTTATCTCGTGGAGGAGGGAAACGGTCAGTTTCGCGCCGGTGCAGCCCAGCGGGTGTCCCAGGGCAATCGCGCCGCCGTTAACGTTCACCTTCTCCTGATCAAGCCCCAGTGTCCTGATACAGTGAAGGGATTGTGACGCAAAGGCCTCATTCAACTCAACAAGATCAATATCGCCAACATCAAGCCCTGCAAGTTTCAACACCTTTGGAACCGCCGCAGCCGGCCCTATCCCCATCAAATCGGGCGGTACACCCGCCGCGGTAAAGGCCCGGAAGGTCAGAAGGGGCGTCAGGCCCAGGGCCTTTGCGCGCTCCCGGCTCATCACAACAACCGCCGCAGCACCATCGCTCGTCTGCGAGGAATTCCCCGCCGTGACAGACCCCCCTTTTTTGAAAACCGGACGCAGTTTTGCCAGGCCCTCCAGGGTCGTTCCCGGCCGGATGCCTTCATCCGTGTCAAAAACCCTTTCCTCATAAAGCGTTATCCTCCGGGGATCCTGCCTCGGAATCCGCGCCATGATGGGCACAATCTCCTCCTTGAAACGCCCGGTGGTCACGGCCTCGATAGCCCGCATCTGGCTCTGATAGCCAAAGGCGTCCTGGTCCTCTCGGGAAATCCCAAATTTTTCCGCCACGTTTTCCGCCGTCAGCCCCATCGATATATAGGCCTGCGGGTAGGACTGCATCAGCTCCGGATTCGGGGCGGGCCGAAGGCCGCCGATGGGGATATAGCTCATAAACTCAACCCCTCCCGCCACGACAATCTCGGCAAACCCGCACATGATTTTTTCTGCCGCAATGGCAATGGCCTGAAGCCCCGACGCGCAAAACCGGTTGACAGTCTGCCCCGGGACACTCTCCGGAAACCCCGCGCGCTGCGTCAGGATCCTCCCCAAATTCATGCCCTGTTCCACCTCCGGGAAGGCACACCCGATAATCACATCGTCTATTTCAACCGGCTCCAGCCCCGGGGTCCGCTTGACAACCTCCTTCAGGACGGCAGCCCCCACCTCATCCGGCCGGGTATAACGCAGGATCCCCCTTGGGGCCTTTCCCACAGCGGTCCGAACCGCTGAAACAATAACCGCTTCTTTCATGTCCTGTCCCCTTTAATTTCTCAGTGGTTTCCCTTTCTGGAGCATATACCGTATCCTGTCCTGCGTCTTGGCTTCACCACACAGGCTTAAAAATACCTCTCGTTCCAGATCCAGGAGATACTGTTCCGTCACCATAGATCCCGGCAGGACATCTCCTCCGGTCAGAACCCAGGCGAGTTTCTGTCCAATATAGGCGTCGTGGGGCGAAATTTCCCTGCCTTCTTTCATATAGTAGATGCCAAGTTCGAGGAGGGCACGCCCGCTATCTCCCAGGGCCACAAGCCCTTCGGGAGGGCGGGGCGGACGGTATCCCGCGGTATCCATGGCAAGAACGGCTTTCTTGGCCTGGTATATCTGGGCGTCCCGATTCATACAGATCGCATCTTCGCGCCGCATATATCCCCATTTTCTCGCCTCTTCCGCGCTGGTGGATACTCGGGCCATTCCGATTGTTTCAAACACCTTGCGCACAAAGGGAAAGGAATCCCCTTCAAACCCTTCCGGAATACGTTCAAAGGCCCTGATCAGCATTTCCTTGCATCCCCCTCCCGCGGGAATCAGCCCGACACCCACTTCTACGAGGCCCATGTAGGTTTCCGCATGGGCGACAATCCGATCGGAAGCGAGGCAGCATTCACAGCCGCCGCCCAGGGCCATCCCCGCCGGAGCCGCAACAACCGGAACCTTTGCGTATTTGAGTTTCATAAAGGCATCCTGGAACTGTTTGATGGCAAAATCTATCTCTTCCCAGTCTTCGTCCTCTATCTCAAATAAAAGCAGCATCAGGTTGGCACCGGCGGAGAAATGGGTCGCGTGATTCGCCACCACAAGCCCCCGCATCTCACTTTCAACCCGTTCAATCGTCTCATCAATCATGGCCATGATATCCCCGCCGATGGCATTCATCTTCGTGTGAAATTCAAGGCATGCCACATCATCGCCCACATCCCACAGGGTCGCGCCCGCATTTTCCTTAATCTTTTTTACCCCGGCGTGTTCTTCGGAAAGGTGGACAAACCATTCCGGGTGTTTCACCGGCAGGTGTGTCTTTGTCCCGGGGTCAAACACAGCCGGTTTTTCCCCATCAGAGAGATAAAACCGGGCGGGGGTTGTTGAAAGAACATCCTGAATAAGGGGAGGAAGCTGGCCTCCCGCGTCTTTTATTTTCTCGCCGAGGGTCGTCACACCCAGCGCATCCCACAGTTCAAACGGGCCCTGTTTCCAGCCGAATCCCCACCGCATGGCCTGATCGATATCCATGATGCTTCCGCTGATGTCCGGGGCCTGAGAGGCCACATAGAGCAGAATGCCCTGGAGGAGATCGGAGACGAACCTTGCCGGCGGGCTTGTGTCTTCAAGGAGAATCTCTATCCGCCGGCGGGGGTCTTCATAGGCCTGCAGCCGATCAAGAACAGGAAAGGCCACTTTTGCCTTCGGACGGTAGGTCATTTCCTTAAAATCAAGTGCTTCGATACCCTCTTTTGTCTTCCTGTAAAACCCCTGGCCTGTTTTCGCGCCAAGCCACCCTTTCTGGAGCAGGGCTCGAAGGGTCTCCGGCAGGGAAAAAATTTCGCGAAGTGGGTCATCCGGCGCCATCTGATAAACATTGTCGGCCACATGGGCGATGATATCCAGGCCGACCATATCCGCGGTTCGATAGGTTGCCGTTTTGGGATGGCCAATCAGCTTTCCCGTCAGGGCATCAACTTCCTCAATTGAAAGACCCCATTTTTCCATCAACCGGAAGGTCAGGAGGAAGGCAAAAATACCGATACGGTTGGCAATAAAGTTAGGGGTATCCCGGGCAATAACTACCCCCTTACCGAGATCCTCTTCGGCAAATCGCCGCGTGGCCGCGACCACTTCCGGAGACGTCCAGCGGGTCGGAATAATCTCTAAAAGCCGCATGTAACGGGGGGGGTTGAAAAAATGTGTCCCAAGAAAACGTTTTTTCAGGGCATCGCTCATCCCCTCTCCGATTTTGCTGATGGGAATCCCTGAGGTGTTGGTGGAAACAATAGCCTGATCACTGATATGGGAGGCAATTTTCCCCATCAGGGCCTGTTTAACGGGAAGAGACTCAACAACGGCTTCAATAATAAAATCCGCTCCTCCGAGGCGTTCAAGGTCATCCTCAAAGTTGCCGGGGAAAAGTCGGTTTGCCCATAAGGTACGGAACAGGGGAGAGGGTCGGGTCTTTTTCAGGCGTTCAATAGCCCCCAGGGCAAAACGATTTCTCACACTTGCGTCCGAGAGCGTTGCACCCGCTTTTTCCTCTTTGTCTGTCAGTTTTTCCGGAACGATGTCGAAGAGAAAAACCTCCAGTCCCGCGTTAATTAGATGGGCGGCAATCTGGCTTCCCATGACCCCTGCCCCTAAAACCGCCGCACTCGTGATTTTTTTCATTGAAACCTCCGCAACCTGCCGTTTTTATTATATGATAATCTCTTATCAGCCCTGCTGCTGTTTTTTAATTTCCTCTTCTCTCAGGACCTTTCGCAGAACCTTGCCAATCAAGGTTTTGGGAAGTTCTTCCCTGAATTCCACAAGGGTTGGCGCCTTGTATTTGGCCAGCCTCTCCCTGCAGAAGGCAATAATCTCTTTTTCCGTCACCTGCTCGCCGGGCTTAAGGACAACAAACGCCTTGACTGTTTCGCCTCGGTAGGCATCAGGAACACCCACGGCCACGGCATCCTGAATTTTCGGATGGGTAAAAAGGACTTCATCAATATCCCGAGGATAAATATTATACCCGCCGGCGATAATCATATCCTTCTTGCGATCCACGATATAAAAATAACCGTCCTCATCCATTCGAGCAATGTCTCCCGTTTTCAACCAGCCATCCTTTAAAACCTGCTGGGTTTCCCCTTCCTTTCCCCAGTATCCCTTCATAACCTGTGGGCCTTTTACACAGAGTTCTCCAACTTCTCCCACCGGGAGGTCCTCGCCCGTTTCCATGTCAACCACCTTGCTGTCTGTATTCGGGAAGGGGATCCCGATACTGCCTTCTTTGTTGGTCCCTTTAAGGGGATTGGCATGGGTAACGGGTGACGCCTCTGTCAGGCCATACCCCTCCACAAGATTCGCCCCGGTCAGGGCCTTGAACTTTTTCATGACCTCGAGGGGAAGCGGAGCCGCCCCGCTGATACAGTATCGGATAGACGCAAGGTCATACTTTTCCACGTCTTCAACACTGTTAAGGGCCTGATACATCGTGGGAACTCCCGGAAAGATCGTGGGACGCTCTTTCTGTATCGTGTGTAGAATCTGCTTGACATCGAATCGTGGGACGAGAATCATCTCCGCCGCGGTCAGGACAGACAGGTTCATCGCCGTTGTCATGCCATAAACATGAAAAAAAGGGAGAACCGCAAGGGCTTTTTCCCTACCGTCCCTCGCGTCGGTAAGCCACAGGCGGGTCTGATAGGCATTGGCAACAAGGTTTTTGTGGGTTAGCATAACCCCCTTTGCGACCCCGGTCGTTCCCCCTGTGTACTGCAAAAGCGCGGTATCTGCCGGGGAAATGTCCACCTTTTCCTCTCGCGCAACGGTATTTTTCATCAACTCACGATAATGATAGAGCCCCTCTCCAGGAGGAATCTCAACCCACTGCTTTTCCCGTTTGGCCTTGAGGGGATAAAGCCACTTCAAAATCAGGGGAAGAAAATCCTGAATGCCCGTGAAGATGATGCGCTCGAGGGTGGTTTTCCCCATACTGTTCTTTGCTTTTTCGTAGAACAGATCGAGGGTTACCAGTGTTTCCGCGCCGGCATCATTAAATTGATGAACCATCTCCCTCTCCACGTAGAGGGGATTTGTGTTAACCACGACAGCACCGAGCCGGAGGGCCCCAAAATAGGAAATGACCATCTGGGGACAGTTCGGAAGCATAATAGCGACACGATCACCTTGACGAACACCGAGGGAATAAAGGGCATCCGCCATTTTCTCCGTCAGCGTCTGTAAGGCATGATATTTTATTTTCTTCCCAAAAAAACTGGCTGCAGCGGCATCGGGAAAACGCTCCGCCGCCTTGTCGAGAAGGGAAGGCAGGGAAAGATCGGGAACGTTGAAGGAATGAGGAACATCGGTCTGGTAAAATTGAAACCAGGGACGATTCATAGGGCACCCCCTTGATTAAAAAGGGTTACAGATTAAGGCATCTTTCCCTCAAACTGGTGATAAAATGATGGTTAACTGACCATTTTTGAGGGTTTTTGCCTCGACATCGAATAAACTTCCTACCTTGATATCCTTCAATGCCATACCCGGTATCCAACCCATAATCCTCAGGTCTCCGGCCACCGCTACAACGCCAACCGGGCAGGGGGTCTGAGCAACCTTCGAAAAAGGCATCTTCGCGGGGGGCGCGGCATAGTGCGCGGGGGGAACAAAAACAGCGG
The DNA here is from genome assembly GCA_024763435.1 of Thermodesulfobacteriota bacterium. Taxonomy (GTDB): domain Bacteria; phylum Desulfobacterota; class S145-22; order S145-22; family S145-22; genus JANTFN01. The sequence goes on from JANTFN010000012.1 coordinate 8,013, forward strand.
TAAAGCTCAGGAGTTCGCCCCGTGTGGGGGCTTCCACATAGGAAACATCCTCCGCAAGGCAATCGGGGCATTCGGGCCGCGGGGGAAAAAACATTCTCCCACACCTGTCACATTTGCTCGCAAAAATCTTTCCGCTTTTCAGGGCCTCCGCAAACGGCCCGCCGATTTTTGTATCACTTATGAATAAAGAAAAATCCTTGAAGGGCATTTTAATCCTTCCTGTAAATAGTAACCCCGACCACCTGTCCGCTGCCCCCGACATTATGGGTCAGGCCGATCTCGGCGCCGGGCACCTGGCGGGAACCGCTCTCCCCGCGAAGTTGCTTGGTGATCTCAACGGCCATGGCAACACCCGTCGCGCCAACGGGGTGTCCCTTTGACTTCAACCCCCCATCCACGTTCACGGGAATAGAACCGCCGATGTAGGTCTGCCGGTCGGCGATAAAGGGACCCCCTTCTCCCTTCGGGCAAAATCCAAGGTCTTCATAGGCACAAATCTCGGCGATGGTAAAACAATCATGTACGGTCGCCACATCAATGTCTTTGGGGGTAACACCGGCCATTTGATAAGCCTCTTCGCCCGCGATAACAGAGGCCTGAAGGGTATGAACCTTTTCTCTTTCCGCGATTCTCATCGTGTCTGTCGCCGTTCCGATCCCTTCAATCCAGACCGGGGGCTTGGCAAAATCCCTTGCTCTTTCCTCGTTTGCCAGGAGAACGGCCGCCGCACCATCGGTTATCAAGCTGCAGTCATACAGTTTCAGGGGATAGGCCACCAAAAAAGATCCGAGTGCCTTCTCCAGTGTTATCTCCTTCTGCATGTGCGCGAGGGGGTTCTGGCTGCCATAAAAATGATTTTTGACCGCGACCATGGCCAAGTGTTCTTCCGTGGTCCCGAAGGCCGCCATGTGCGCCTGCGCTATCATGGCGTAATAGCCGGGGAAGCTCATCCCAAAGGGGTACTCCCAGATGGCGTCGCCTCCCTTCCCCATAATCTCCGTCGCCACAGCGGTGGGAACCTCTGTCATTTTTTCCGCGCCGAGGACAAGAACAATATCGGAAAGTCCCGACGCCACGGTCATCCATCCCACACGCAGTGCCATACTGCCGCTGGCACATGCCCCTTCGACCCTGAAATTTGCCTTGGGTAAAAGGCCCAGATAATCATGCATCTGCGCGGAAGGCTGCAACGCAAAGGAGAATTCGTCGGCGGCGATAGCCGTCACCATACTGCCGATCTCCGATTTTTTCATTCCGGAATCTTTCAACGCTCCCGCGAATGCCTCAAAGGCAAGTTCCCGGTGGGAGGCATCCTCGCGAACACCAAATTTTCCCTGCGCGGCACCGACAATAGCTACTTTATGCTTCACAGTATGTTCCTTTCACAGGGGCAACTTCGCGCCCTTTCTGAAAAGGCAATCAGTCTTCAAATTTCTTGAATACAAGTGCGGCATTGGTCCCTCCAAATCCAAAGGAGTTACTCATTGCGTAACGGATATCCGCTTTCCGAGCCTCATTTGGCACATAATCAAGGTCACATTCCGGATCCGGATTTTCATAATTAATCGTAGGCGGGATGATACCATTCTTGATGGATAAAAGGGTAAAAATAGCTTCAACCGCGCCAGCACCACCAAGGAGGTGTCCCATCATGGATTTATTGGAGCTGACGGCGACCTTATAGGCATGATCCTTGAGGACATTTTTGATGGCCAGGGTTTCACCCAGGTCATTCAGCTTGGTCGACGTCCCGTGGGCGTTTATATAGTCAAGGTCATCAGGGGTAATCCCCGCATCCCTGATCGCCGCGGACATACACCGTGAAGGTCCTTCGCCGTTTGGAGATGGTGCGGCAATGTGATAGGCATCGCCTGACTGACCGAATCCGGCAATTTCCCCGAGGATAACCGCGCCCCGGTTTTTCGCGAACTCCAAGTCCTCAAGAATCAGGACGCCCGCCCCTTCGGAGACAACAAACCCGGACCTGTCCCGTTCAAAGGGCCGACTCGCCTTTTTGGGGTCATCGCCGTACGCCCCCAGGGCGCGCATGGCATCGAACCCACTTATCGCCAGAATGGATATGGCCGCTTCCGACCCCCCTGTAATCATCACGTCGGCATCGCCGGCCTGGATGGTCCTGAGCGCGTAGCCGATGGAATGCGAGCCGGTCGCACATGCCGTGGAAATACTGATACTCGGTCCCTTGGCACCGGTATAGATCTCGATCTGCCCGGAGGCCATGTTGGCGATCAGCATGGGAATAAAAAAGGGACTGATCTTCCTGGGGTTATCTGATTTTATCAGAAGTTTATGAAACCGCTCAAACGTATCAAGCCCCCCCAAACCAGAACCGACGAGGACACCAACCCGCGGGGCGATTTCCTCTGTAATCTCAAGTCCGGACTGTTCAACCGCCATCTTGGCGCCCGCGAGGGCGTACTGGGTGAACAAATCCATCCTCTTGGCTTCCTTCGGTGTTACAAAATCAGTTGCGTTAAAATCCCTGACCTCTCCGGCAATCTTCGTCTTGACCTTTGAGGTATCAAATCGTGTGATATAATCGATTCCGGATTTCCCCGCAATGAGATTTTCCCATGGTTTATCCAAGCCCGTTCCAATGGGTGTCACCAGCCCGTACCCAGTGACGACAACACGTTTTCTCAAAACAACACTCCTTTATTTCCCTCTTCGGAATAAGAGGATTTTTGTTTTAAGACTGCTGGCTTTTAATAAATGCTATGGCATCGCCAACCGTAACAATTTTCTCTGCCTCTTCGTCGGATATTTCGATATCATAGCCTTCTTCGAGGGCCATAACGAGTTCCACGATATCGAGAGAATCCGCTCCGAGGTCATCCACGAATTTTGCCTCCGGGACAACTTCACTTTCTTCCACACCAAGCTGTTCTACAATAATTCCTTTTACTTTTTCTTCAACCGACATCTGTTCTCCTCCTTTCTGTGTTTGTCCTGCGCTTTCTTTTTACCATATATCTTTATATATACAACCCCCCACTTACATTCAGAACATGGCCCGTGATGTAGGAAGCCGCTTCAGACGAAAGAAACAAGGCGGCGTTTGCGACATCTTCAATCGACCCCAAGCGGGCAAGCGGAATCAGAGAAATGATTCCTTTCCGTGCCTTTTCTTCCATTTTTTCTGTCATATCAGTTACAATATAGCCTGGCGCAATGGCGTTAACGGTAATCTGTTTCCGTGCGAACTCCCGGGCGACCGCCTTGGTAAATCCAATAATCCCCGCCTTGGAGGCCGCGTAATTTGCCTGACCGGGATTTCCCATCAGCCCGATGACGGAAGAAATATTAATCACGCGCCCGCTGCGTTTCTTCAGCATGTATTTAATGCTCGCACGGGTACAGTTGAAGGTCCCTTTCAAATTTGTTTCCATGACCCGGTCCCATTGGTCTTCCTTCATCCGCAACAGCAACTGATCATCGGTAATGCCCGCGTTATTGACGAGGATGTCAATCCTGCCAAAGGTCTCGTAGATTTCCTTTGCCAGGGCGTCCACTTCACCGCGCGCTTCAACATTCAGTGCCACGCCTTTGCAGGCAGGCTGAATGGCCTGAAGCGCCTTCTCCGCTTTTTTCAAACGCTCGGTATTTCTGCCGGTGATGATACAGGCCGCGCCATTTTCGGCAAGAGCGACCGCAATTCCATTCCCGATGCCACGGCTGCCGCCGGTAATAATGGCAACCTGACCGCTTAAATCCACCTTCATGCTGAAAGGCCTTCCTGAAACTTTATAATATCCCCGTGGGTTTGCAGGGAAACGGCCGGAATCCCCCTGTCAAACCGCCTGAAAAGGCCGGACAGAACCTTCCCCGGGCCTAACTCTACAACCCGAGTCACCCCGGACGCCCGCATCATCTCCATACTCTGTTTCCAGAAAACCGGGGAACTCACCTGTTCAACCAGCAGGGGAACGACATCCATTTCCGAGGGGTAGGGGCTTCCCGTCACATTCGCAATAACAGGCGTCTCCAGCTTTCCTATGGTCATCGTTTTCAAGACCTCTTCAAGCCGTTTTCCGGCGGGCACCATGAGGGACGAATGAAACGGGGCACTGACCGGCAGGGGAACCGCTTTTTTCGCGCCCTTTTCCCGGGCAATCACGCTGGCCCGTTCCACGGCCTCCCGATGACCGGAAATAACCACCTGGCCGGCACTGTTAAAATTAGCGGGTTCCACCACCTGGCCTTCCGCGGCTGCGTCACAGGCCTCCCGGACAATCTCATCTTCAAGACCGAGAATCGCTGCCATCGAACCAACACCGACGGGGACCGCTTCTTGCATAAACCGTCCCCGCTGCTTGACGGCATAGACAGCATCCTTAAAAGTTAGTGCCCCGGAAACCACAAGGGCAGCGTATTCCCCGAGACTGTGCCCGGCAAGGATCGCCGGCTGCAAGTCCGTTTCCTGCTGAAAAACGCGCCAAGCCGCGATACTGACCGTGAGGATGGCTGGCTGGGTATTCTCCGTCAGGCGAAGCGTCTCTTCCGGCCCCTCAAAACAGAGGGCGGCCATATCCATGGCCAGCGCATCGCTCGCCCCCTGAAACACCTCGCGCGCCAGACTGGATTGCTCATAGAGGTCCTTGCCCATCCCCACTTTCTGGGCCCCCTGGCCCGGGAAAACAAACGCCCATCTGTCCATCTGCCCCTCCGCCATCACATCATACGCTTTTTCTTTTTCTTACGCGCCGCGCCCTTGATTAACGCGGCGGCGATTTCGTTTCTCTGAATCTGATTGGTCCCTTCATAAATCTGGAGAATTTTCGCGTCCCGCATCATCTTTTCCATGGGATAATCGCGCATATAGCCGTAGCCGCCAAGGACCTGAACGGCATCTGTCGTCACCCGCATGGCTGTATCACTCGCGAAGGTCTTCGCCATGGCGGCATACTGGGAAAATTCCCTCGGTTTGCTGTCGATATACCGCGCCACGGAATAGACCAGGGCACGCGCCGCTTCAATCTGAATGGCCATATCCGCGAGCATGTGCTGAATAACCTGGAAGGAGGAAATATGTCTGCCGAACTGTACCCTTTCCCGCACATACTCCATCGCGTAATCAAGCGCGCCCTGAGATAAGCCGACGCCCTGCGAGCCGATTCCCGGTCGGGAATGATCAAAGGTTTTCAGAATGACGAAAAATCCCTGCCCTTCTTTTCCGATAACATTTTCCTTCGGGACGCGGCAATTATCAAATATCAATTCCCGGGTCGCGGAGGCCCGTATCCCTAATTTAACCTCTTTTTTCCCGAAACTGAACCCGGGCATTCCTTTTTCCACGATGAATCCGGTACATCCCCGGGGACCCCGGGACTTGTCTGTCATGGCAAAAACGGAATAAATTTCCGCTTCTCCGCCATTTGTTATCCACTGCTTGGTTCCATTGAGGATATAGGCGTCACCATCCTTTGTGGCCGTTGTGCTCAGGTTGGTGATGTCGCTCCCGGCGCCTGGTTCCGTCACCGCGAATGCCGCAAGACGTTTGCCGCTGCCGATCTGGGGGAGGTACTTCTTTTTTTGTTCCTCGTTACCGTAAAGCAGAATCGGATACGCCCCAAGACCGCTGCCCGCGTAACTTACGGACACACCAATACACGCCCAGCTCAAGGCCTCAACGGCAATACAGGTTTCAAGCACGCCACCGCCAAAGCCACCATATTCTTCCGGAAGGCATACCCCGAAAAGCCCGGCACTTGCACAGGCCTTCATAATATCCCAGGGAAACTCTTCCCCTTCATCCAGCTCCGCACGAACCGGCAAAACTTTTTCAACGGCTATTTTATGCGCCAGGTCCTGAATCATTTTCTGGTCTTCGGTTAGAAAGTAATCAAGTGCCACAATTGCCTCCTTTGATGATTTTATGAATTTACGAATCCTACAATAGCGAATTATTCCAATCTTAACAAGGGGGGAATATGCGCCCCGGGGCCAGCAAGGCGCCGCCTCATGCCTGGGTAAATTCCTGCTCTTCCTTCCGCAGTTTTTCCAGGTTGTTCTTCATCCTTTCGACCAGTCCCTGTCGAGCAAGTTCGTGGGCATGAAAGATAGCATTTTTAATGGCCTTGGGAGGAGAACTCCCATGGGCAATCAGGCACACCCCGTCGACGCCGAGAAGGGGTCCGCCGCCATATTCCGAGTAGTCGAATTTATCAGAAAGACTTTTGAAGGTCTTTCTGAGAAAAAGATACCCGATCTTGGCGGAAAAACTCCCTTTCAGTCCCTCTTTAATAAACCCGAAGATGGCCCGGCTCAAGCCTTCGGTAAGTTTAAGCACAACATTGCCGACAAACCCGTCGCACACAACGACATCCACATCGCCATTAAAGACGTCTCTTCCCTCGATATAGCCCGTATAATTCAGAAAAGACCCCGACAGGAGGCGGTGTGCCTCACGTGTCTGGATGTTTCCCTTTGAGGCTTCCTCACCATTACTTAAAATACCAACCCTGGGAAACGGGATATGAAGCACGTTCTGGGAAAAAACCGTCCCCACAACGGCAAACTGGCTGAGATGAACCGGCCGGCAATCCACATTCGCGCCAATATCAAGGAGGACCATTCTCCCCTTGAAGGTGGGAATAAGGGTTGCAATGGCAGGCCGTTCAATCCCGGGAATCCTCCTTAGAATCAGAATAGCCGCCGCCATTACCGCGCCGGAATTTCCCGCGCTGACAAAGGCCGCAGCCTTCTTTTCTTTGACAAGTCTGAAACCGACGTGGATAGAGGAATCCCTTTTCCGCCGAACAGCTATGGACGGCGCGTCTCCCATGCCGATGGCCTCTGAGGCATGGCATATTTCCGCATTAGACGGAAGTCCGCCCAACTTTTTCGCGGTCTTTTTAATTATTTTCTCATCCCCGACAAGGATGACGGAGGTTCCCCCTACCGCTGCCTGAAAGGCGCCTTCAATAACCCATTGAGGGGCGTGATCGCCCCCCATGGTATCGACACAGACTTTCATAACTTGTGTTTAGAAGAAGCTGGTCTACGCTTCATCCAGCTCCATAATCTCCTTCCCCTTGTAGGTCCCGCAATGGGGACAGACATGATGAGGCAGTTTTGGCTCAAGGCATTGAGGGCACACAGAAACCGCGGCACCTTTCCACGCGTGATGCGAACGACGCGTGTCTCGCTTCGTTTTTGACGTTCTTCGTTTTGGAACCGGCATATTTTTATCCTTTCAGTTTGAGTTTTTTTAAAACGGTGAAGGGGGTATGAGGTATCGGGGCATCACAGCGGCAGGTTTCATGGTTTAGATTCACCCCACACGCGGGACACAATCCCTTACAGTCCGGGCGGCATAATATTTGTGCCGGCATTCCCAGAAAAACCTGCTCGAACAGGACATTATCAAGATCCAGGTCAACCCCGTTGTAAGTGGAAACATCCATATCATAAGACTTTAATTCCACATCTTCTTCCTGGCACGTTTCAGAAAAAGGGGCGTAAACAGACCTGAAATGGCGGGAAACCAGGTAGGGAAAAGGTCCCAGACAACGGCTGCACCTCATCTTTAAATTCACCTCGATATTCCCTTCTACAATAACCATTCCTTCCAGATTACTGACTTCTATACGCCCTTCAAGATCTGTTGTTGCCGAAAAATCGGACGTTTTTAAAAGCGTGAAATACCGATTCGCTTTTTTGGTATCGACCTTAAAGGCATATTTCTTTCCTTCCTCCGGGATCCGTTTCACCCTGATCTTCAACTTTCCCCTCCACAAGACTGTTGCGTTTACCTATTATAAGCAAACCTGTTTGTCAATAGCCACTTTCCCCCCTGGCTGAGAGCCCGGGATATCCTCTTTACCCGCTGTAATCAAAATGATATTGGTCCACATATAAAATCACCCCAAACAAGGAGGTCACATGAAAAAACAAAATGGGATATGGGGCCTGAGTTTCCTCGTTATTTTTGCCGCAACCCTGTTTCTGCTTTCTTTTCCGGTCTTCGCCGGCAATATCCTTGCAACCAGCCACACCCTTTTTCCCGGAGAAAGCATAACCTCACTGAATGGCCAGTTCCAGTTCATTCTTCAGAAAGATGGAAACCTTGTCCTTTACCACGGGAAAAAGGCCCTATGGACTTCAAGAACCAGGGGAAAGGGGGGGAAAAAACTGGTCATGCAGCGAGATGGAAACCTTGTCCTCTACGGCAAAAGAAATCCTGTGTGGGC
>JANTFN010000013.1 GCA_024763435.1 Thermodesulfobacteriota bacterium
CATATTATCATAAATGATTACAAAACAGTTGTCAATAAAAATTTTTATCAACCTTTTAGGGTGTATGGGTGATAAGGGTACGGTGAGACAGAAATAAGTCAAATTTTTAATACTTTTGAACCCTTAATAGTCTGAAAAAAAAGGGAGAAAGAAAAGAATATGGCCTTTCCCCCCTGCAAAACACCTTGGTTAACAGAGATTATACGGTGACCTTGAAAACAATGGCCGCGCCGTTATCACCTGCCGCGCATCCAGCCCACAGGCCGTATCCGCCGCCCAGCATGACGACTTCCTCAATAAGTTCCGCGATAAGGCGGCCCGCCGTGGGTCCCTGGGGGTGGCCATAAATCATGGAGTTGCCATAATTATTCATCCAGTTGACATCCATGCCCATTTTTCTGGACATATAGATGTCGTTGATGACAAAAGGACTGTGCGTTTTGACTGCTTTGAGGTCGCTGACCTTGAGCCCCGCGTTTTTCAGCGCCATTTCGGCTGCGGGGACCGGCGCCTGGGCCATAAAGCCCTTTTTGACCCTGGAAAATCCATAGGAAACAATTTGGATTTCAACGTTGGGGTCTTTGCTCAGCTCTTTTGCCTTGTCACGGGTCGTGACGATAAACCCACAGTTTCCATCAGCAGGATGCGTTTGCGCGCCAAAGCTGTGGACTCCCCCCGGCTCGACAGGTCTCAGCTTCGCGAGCCCTTCCGCGGTTGATGGGGTAATCCCCTCATCCTCTTCAACAAGGATGGTTTTTTTCTTTGAAACCCGAACCTCTGCGGGAAACATATACCGTTTCTGAAAGGCCCGGTCGTTTGCGAGGGCGTCAAGATACTGTTCATATCGACGCAGGGTTATGGCATCGCACTCTTCCTTGGTTGTCCCGATTTCTTTGGCGGCGTTTTCGGCTGTCTGTATCATCTTCAGGCCCGCCCAGGGGTCTTTGTTGAAGTTGTCCATCAACCAGTTTTCAGATTCAACCTCTCCTCCGGGGCCGAGAGGTTGGGGCCAGATAGTGTGAGGGCCGTTTGAGCAACGGTCGGCCATGAGGGCGAAGGCCGTGTTATAGGCGCCCAACTCAATGTTGCTTGCCGCAAGGTAGATACAGGTTGCGGAGGTGGTACAGGCCTGGTTTATCATAAGGGCCGGGATGTCTTTCTGGCCATCAACCATCATGGCCGCGGCCCAGGTATGGCTGTAAAAAAGATGATGCTGCGCAATGGTTATCCCGAAGTAGAGATAATCAAACATGGTGGGGTCATACTCGCTTGCGAGGAGCCAGCGTCTTGACGTATCGGCCGCCAGTTTAATGGAGTTTTCATTTGCCATTTTTCCCTGCCATCTGCAGAAAGGGGTAGAATAATAGCCTTTGTAAGGAATATACGCCTTAGTTAACATATTGTGTTACCTCCCATTTTCTTTTTTTCATCCGGTTAATACCGTTTCTACGATTCCTCTGGTGACGGATATAACCACATAAAATGCCTAAAAGTCAAGGGTGTAGACTGGTGCGTGTGTAATAAAGCCGTAATCTTTCTTTACACACGAGCGTATAAGTAGTATAAATTACAAAACCATTAAAACCTGCTGGACTCAAAATTCCGGGTCAGCAGGTATTCTGCAAGATGGCGGAAGAGGAGGTGTTTTATTGGGTTTCAGGGCGGCGGGTTTCTTCTGCCTGGCGCGGAGAAGGGTAGTTGTCTTTTTCCTGGCGGTTGTTCTTGCCGGGTGCACAACGGTTCCCTATACGGGACGCAGTCAACTCATGTTAATCGCCCCTCAGGAAGAAATGGCCATGGGATACAAGGCCGCGCAGGAGATAGAGAAGAAAGAACCCCTGAGCCGCGATCCTTATTACAATACCCTTGTCAGGCGGGTTGGCTATCGCATCGCGAAGGCGGCAAACAGGCCGGACTACAAGTGGGAATTTCATGTCATAGACAAACCGAAGACCGTGAATGCCTTTTGTCTCCCCGGCGGGAAGATTTTTGTTTATACCGGTCTCTTTAAATATGCCCAGGATGAATCAGAACTGGCCTGTGTGGTAGGGCACGAGGTGGCGCATGCCCTGGCCCGCCACGGAGCGGAGCGGATGAGCATGGTGCTGCTTGCCCAGTTGGGCGAAGCTGCCGCCCTGGTGGCGATGCGTAACCAGTCCGCAGAAACCCAGGTTGCTTTTCTCGCTGCCTTTGGTGTGGCTACTAATTTGGCCATTCTTCTTCCCTACAGCCGGACGCATGAATATGAGGCGGATCGCATAGGATTGGTCCTGATGGCCCTCGCGGGCTATGACCCGCATGCGGCGCTTTCGTTCTGGGAAAAAATGGCGCAACAATCCCGGGGAAAAATGAAATTGGAGTTTCTTGCCACGCATCCGACGGACGAAAATCGTATCACGCGGATCCGTGCCTTTCTCCCGGTTGCGATGAAGTATTACAAACCCCCGGGATAGGGATTGAACCGTTACCTCCTTTGTGAGGGAGACAAACAGGCATTGACAGGCCCTGTAATTTTGACTACAGTCATTTTTAAGAAATTCAAGATATTTGCCCTTTTGGACGATAAGAAGGTTAAGAAGAGTTAGAAGGGGATGTAAATGCCTGGTGGATTTGATCTTTCAGTTGTTTTAAGTCAGTCATCCGCGGTTGAGAAGGTACAGATGGTTCAAAGTCCCAATCCCGACACGCAACAGCAGCACTTCGCGTCACGGATGAAGGAAGAACGGGAGCGCCTGCGCTCGGATGTGCAGGATACAAAAGGAACTGAAGAAACAAAGATTCACGCCGACCAGCAGGGAGAGGGCCGGAAGCGCGGAAGATCGGGCAAAAATCCGACGGGTGAATCTGAAGAAGAAGCGGCGGTGCCCTCTGCGCCTCTGGGAATCGATGAAGGACAGATCATCGATATAACCATTTAATGAATGTGTCTTCTGCTACATGGCTTTTTATCCAGCTTGTTGTTGATGTTGTTTTAGTTTTTCTTATTTTATTTTTTCTCTTTTTTCAGCTTCGGGAACGGAAACAGCGCTCGCTTTTGAGGAACTGGATTATCAGGCAGATGAAGGTCTTCTCTGATTTAGTCCAATCTTCCGACAAAAAAGCAGAGGTCCTTTCCAATACCGTGGAAACGCTGATAAAGCGATTGCGCGCGGAAATTGCTGAGGCGGAAAAGGCCTTGAAAGCCCTTGAAAAGCGTGTGTCTGGTGGTGTTGCCCGCGAGACGGCAACGCCTCGGAAACAACCGGCAGCGGAACCCCGAAGGACGAGGTCACAGAGAGAGGCCATCCGGTATCTCTTGAAAAAGGGGATGAGTCCCCTGGAGATCAGCAGACAGCTTGATATCCCCATTGGAGAAGTAACGCTTGTTAACAAACTTGAAGATTCCGACGATAGAGGATAAAAAACCTTGAATTTACAGGGAATTCTCAGCCTGTTTCCCGACAGCCGTGTTTTAAAGTCCGGCGACGGCCTCCGGGCAGCCTCAGAAACAAAAGATGCCTTCTGGTTGAAAGCAGGTGACACCTTTGAGGGGGAGGTTGTCAGGCTTCTTCCGGAGAACAGGGTTGTGTTATCGGTGGGAGATAAAGCCCTGACAGCTCGTACCAACATTCCGCTGAGTGTAGGGGAAAGAATTGAGGTAATGGTTCAGAGGACGGACCAGGAGGTTCTCCTGAAGGTCCTTAACCGGTTTCCCTCACTCAAAACAGTGGTTGCACGGGAGATAAAGCCCCTGCTGGGGGCCTTTCACAGACCTGTGGATGAGATATTCGCAAATCTTAAAGGCCTGATAAAATCGGTTCTTACCGGGGGGTCTCTGCCTGAAAACAGTGATGTTGTGCCCCTCCTTTCGAAACTTGATAACCTCCTGAGTAATCTGAATATTAACGCGCGGGGTATGGAGGAGGGGGCGGGGCCGTCAGCCCCGGCTGGGCAGGAAAAGGATATGTCTGCTCAGGGTTTTCTGAATAATGCCCCGGCCCCGGCAGACTTTTTAAAATGGCTTGAAGATTCCGGGTTGAAGTGGGAAAATAAACTCCGGCAGCTTGTTGAAGCGCCCCCGGAAGATGTCGCGTCTGCCTTGAAATCGTTGGTTGAGCATGATTTAAAGGGATTGACGGAAAAAATTATTGATATGCTTTCCGCAGAGGTGAAAAAACCCGCGGTTGATACACAGCAGACGACCATGGGAAAGGGGTCTTTGGTGGAGAAAAGCGGCGGGGCAAAACCTGCCTCGGAAGGCCCTGCCCGAGCTGCACCCGAGGGTTCCGGACCCGCGCCGGATGTCGCCGCACCACCCGCCCAGGCCCCTCTTGGCCAGCTGGTTCAGCACCTGACGCATCTTTCCCAGACGATTCGTCTTCATCAGTGGCTTAATGGGGTCCATGATGAACCCCTCCAGAATTTTTATTTCCAGGTCCCGGTGGCCTTATCGGACGGGCTGAAAACCGTAGAGATGTTTGTCCAGAAAAAAAGAGGCAGAAGTGCCCGTGAGTGGGATCAAAAAAAAGAAACCCCTGATGAATTCTGGGTTGTCTTCTTCCTGACACTCAGTGCCCTGGGAACGCTCAGAATCGATCTGAAGACGCGCAGAAAGGTCTTGTCCCTGGCGATTAAGACAGAAACGCCGATCGCGGCACACCTTATGGAACCCCTGCTTCCCCGGGTAAAGGCGTCTCTGGGTGCCATCGGTTATCAGGTTTCCGGCGTGTCAGTGGCGCATTCGCCGACGGGGCAAGTCACGAAACCGGACCCGGCGGATTATATCCCCGCCATGGCGCATGGAATGGTGAGTATCGTTGTCTGACAGGAATCCCCGGGAGAATACGCCGTCATCTAAAACGGCGGTAGCCCTTTCCTATAAACCGGAGAAAGACAAGGCGCCGAGGATTGCGGCAAAAGGGAGAGGGCTTGTCGCGGAAAAAATTATTGCCCTTGCGAAGGCCCATGGTGTCCCTCTTAAAGATGATCCCGATCTTGTGGAGGTGCTTTCCGCGCTTGAGATTGACAAGGAGATTCCTCCAGAACTCTATAAGGCCATCGCGGAGATCTTTGTATTTATCTACCAGGTCAACAAGATGTCAATAATCCCCCGGAAATAGGTAAAAACTGCCTTACGGGTAAAGATTTCCCTTTCAAGATATCTTATTTTATCTCCTTCATAACCGTATAAACGGGGTGTTTCCCCTGATTTGGGCCGTATAGCCCCGGTTTTTTCCGTGGCATACCTTTTGCTTTATCAGTGTCGGGAGGACCGGAAAAATGATGAAAGGCATCTATGTTGCTGCTTCGGGATCGCTGGCCATTGAGAGGCAGATGGACAATATTACCAACAACCTCGCGAATGCAAACTCCGCGGGTTTCAAAAAGAATATTCCTGTCTTCCAGTCTCTTTCCCTTGAAAAGAGAAACCCCTCTTCCGGGACGGGGCTCCCCAATCCTCTGACCTTTACGTATGTTGCTAAAAATCCGACAGATTACGCTCAGGGCCCCCTTGTTAAAACGGGAAACAAGATGGATGTAGCCCTCGAGGGTCCCGGGTTTTTTGCCATTCAGGACGGGACCGAGCGCCGGTACGCGCGGACACTTTCCCTTTCTGTTACCCCGGCGGGGGATCTTCAAACGAAAAACGGCGCTAAAATTATTGACGTGTCGAATAATCGCCCTATCCAGAATCTCTCAGAGGGAGAGTTGCATATTAGTCCGGATGGGACTATTTCACAGGGCGGAAACGAGGTTGGGAGGTTCAAGGTTGTGGATTTTCCGACCCCTTATCCCCTCCGGAAAATAGGTGGGAGCATGTATTCTCCCCTGGGCCGGATTACACCGAAGGAGGCAAAAAACACCAGCGTGCTTCAGGGCATGGTTGAGAAGCCCAATGTCAGTGTTGTTCGTGAGATGACGCAGATGATTAACGCCGTCCGGGGGTATGAGGCCTATCAGAAGGTTATAACAAGTATGGACAGCCTTGCCGGAAAGGCTGTCAATGATTTGGGACGTATTGGATAAAAGGAGGTTGGTATGATTCGTTCACTCTGGTCGGCGGCGTCGGGAATGGAGGCGCAGCAGCTTAATATGGATAATCTTTCCAATAACCTGGCAAATGCCAGTACCGTTGGGTTTAAACAGGGGCGGGTTGATTTTCAGGACCTGCTTTACCAGACCCTTAAAGAACCCGGAGTTGAATCGACAAGCGGGGCGCAGATTCCAACGGGGATGCAGCTTGGGCTGGGAGTTCGCCCTGCCGCCATTACCAAGGTTTTTCTCCAGGGCGATTACAAGAAGACGGATAACGAACTTGACATGGCGATCGAGGGACGGGGGTTCTTTCAGATAACCCTTCCGGATGGCACGATTGCCTATTCGCGGTGCGGGGCCTTCAAGCTCGACAGCGAAGGAGCTATTGTTACCTCGGATGGCTACAAACTCGAGCCGGAAGTAACGATTCCGAGTGATGCCACGTCCATAACCATTACCAATGAAGGAACAGTTTCCGTTATGACCCCGGGAACGACCACGCCAAGTGAGGTTGGGTCTATTGAATTAGCCACGTTTCCAAACCAGGCGGGGCTGAAAAGCATAGGTAAAAATCTCTTTGTTAAAACCGAGGCCTCGGGTGACGAAACAACGGGAACCCCCGCAGCTGACGGGTTTGGTACCATCGCGCAGGGATTTTTGGAAATGTCTAATGTCAGCGTTGTGGATGAAATGGTTAATATGATTGTTGCCCAGCGCGCCTACGAAGTTAATTCAAAGGCAGTGCAAACCTCTGATGAAATGCTTCAGATCGCGAATAACCTCAAGAGGTGATGAAGTGAAGCAGGCCTTTAAACACTTCAGTCTTGTTATGGCGTTACTTTTGCTGATGGCGGGAGCGGGGCTGAGTTCGCAGAAAAAATGGTCCCTCAAGCCTTCGGTTGAGACGGATCATACCGTGGTTTCCTTTGGAGAGATTCTTCTGAATCACTATGCCGCCGATGCCTTTACGTCATCTGTTCTTGAGCATCCCGTTTTTCATATCCAGAAAGCGGGGAAGATTCATTATACCCGGGATACCCTCAGCCGGCGGCTGCAATCCCTTTTTCCCGGAAAAGGTGACCTCCCGGTGAGAATTCCGCCCAACGGCATCTGGGTCAAGCGGGTGTTCCGAATTAAGCCGGAAAGGCTTGTGCAGGCCTTCAGGGCGGTTATGCAAAAGCAGCTTGGCGCGATGGGACGTATTTGTATCAAAAGATTCAGGGTAGCGGGAAACACGGAAATCCCCGCTTCCGCCTACAGGATTATCCCCGTGGCGCCTGCGGCCTTTCGGAAGCGGATGACCCTTAAATTCAGGATTCAGGGAACAGGATGGGAAAGGACCCTGTTTGCCCGGGGAGAGATTTTCATTAAAAGTCAGGTTCTCGTTGTCAAAAGGGCGGTCCGCAAGGGGGAACCCCTGGGGCCGGAAAATACGGCTTTGGTGGAAGAAGACATCACGCGCCTGCATCGTTCCTTTCTGTTGCATGCCGATCGTTTGCGAGGCATGGTTGCCAAAAGGACTCTCCAGCCCGGGAGAATTATCTCCCCTGAAGACCTGACCGCGCCCCTGCTTATTCATCGGGGGCAGGTTGTCATGATCAGGGTTCAGACACCGAATATTTTTATCACGGCCCCGGGCCGGGCAAAACAGAACGGGAAGTTTGGCGAGATAATCCGTGTTGAAAACCTGCAGTCCAAAAAAATTATCTATGCCAGGGTTTCCACAAGTCGAACCGTAAATGTGGAGTTTTAAAATGAAACAACACGTATCCATATTTAAATTTTTGTTTTATGCCATTGTAATCATCAGCCTTACGGGGTGTTTCGGGAATAATCCCGCCAGGATTCACTCTGGGGTTAACTATGCCTCGGTGGCACCCCGGGTTATCCCCCAGGACGCCCGAACGCCCGGGTCCTTGTGGGTGGGATCGAACAGCCGGAACCTTTATTTTACGGATAACCGGGCACAGGGGATTGGAGATCTTGTGACCGTCAAGATTGTTGATAAATCAACCGCCTCTAAAAAGGCGGCGACCAAAACGGGCCGGAAATCTTCCATCGATGGCGGAATTACAAATGTTATGGGATATGAAAAAAGTCTGGAAGAAAAAAATAAAAATCTCTCCATGGCCAACCTCTATAAGGCCTCTATGGAGAATAAATTTGACGGCAGCGGAGAAACAACCCGGGCGGGAAACTTGACGGCAACGATTACGTGTATGGTCGTCCGTGTTCTTTCCAACGGAAATCTTTTGATTCAGGGAGATAAAGACATTCAGGTCAATCATGAAACCCAGTATATCCGTCTGTACGGTATTATTCGTCCACAGGATATTGAAAATGATAACTCTGTTTATTCCGATAAGATAGCCGACGCGCGTATCGTCTATTCTGGGCGCGGTGTTGTAAGCGACAAGCAGGTCAGCGGCTGGGCAACACGTATCCTTGACTGGATCTGGCCTTTTTAGGGAGAAGGTAATATGAAAGAAAAATATTTCCATGGTTTGATGGTCATGATGGCGGGCCTCTTCCTTCTTTTTTCCGCGGGAAATGTCTTTGCTATTCGCATCAAGGATCTTGCCGAAATTGAAGGCATGCGTGAAAATCAGTTGATGGGCTATGGTCTTGTCGCGGGACTCAACGGAACGGGTGACAAGGACCAGACAGATTTTCCCGTAAGGTCTATTGTCAACATGCTGGTTCGTCTCGGGGTCAGGGTTAACCGAAAGGACGTGAAGGTAAAGAATGTCGCCGCCGTGACTGTGACCGCCAGTTTACCGCCCTTTGCCAAACCCGGTAATCATATTGATGTCGTTGTTTCGTCCATAGGAGACGCCAAGAGCATTCAGGGGGGAACCCTCCTCCAAACGCCTCTCCTGGCGGCGGATGGCCGAGTCTACGCCGTCGCGCAGGGACCGGTTTCCATTGGCGGATTTTCTTCCGGAAAGGGCGGGGGTAAATCCCAGAAAAATTTTCCGACGGTAGGCCGGGTCCCTTCGGGTGCCATTGTGGAGCGTCCGGTTCCCTTTTCCTTCCAGAATCGTTCCTATGTTGTTTTTAATCTTTATATGGCGGATTTTACGACGGCGAAACGTGTTACATCGGCAATCAACGATTATCTTGGCCAACAATCGGCCCGGGCAATGGATGCGGGAACCATTCGTATTAATATCCCGAAATCCCGGCGGGCCCACCTCGTTACGCTGATGTCCGCTCTTGAAAATCTGGATGTTCATCCGGATAACGCCGCAAGGGTCGTTTTTAATGAGCGAACGGGGACTGTTGTGATGGGGGAAGATGTCCGTATTTCAACCGTGGCAGTCGCGCATGGAAATCTCAATGTGGTCATTAAGGAACACACAAACGTTTCACAGCCGCTCCCGTTTTCGACGCCGAGAAAAGGATCGGCCGGTCCCGCGGTAAAAACCGGGGGAACGGTTATCGCGCCGGGCGGTCAAACCGTTGTGACCAAAGAACAGGATATTACAGTTAAAGAAGAAAAGAAAAAACTTATTGTGTTGAAAGAGGGTGCCAGCATCGGAGAACTTGTTGAATCTCTGAACAAAATTGGTGTGACTCCCAGGGATTTGATGGCCGTGCTTCAGGCAATACACGCGGCAGGTGCGCTCCACGGAAAACTCGAGATTATGTAACGGAGGATACATGTTTTTTGATCTCCAGGGGCTTCAGGACATCCGACCCGTCGCCACGGGCAAGGTGGGAAAGAATGACCTGCCCCGGTTGAAAAAGGCCTGCCAGATGTTTGAGGCCATGTTTATAAATGAATTATTCAAGGAAATGCGAAAAACCGTGCCTGAGGGGGGGCTGATTAAAAAACAGAACAGCGACAAAATTTATCAATCGCTCCTGGACCAGGAATATGCGACTAAAATGGCCGAAGCGGGCGGTATTGGCCTTGGAGATATCCTCTACGGGCAGTTGTCTGAAACGGTTGCCAGACAAGGGAAAGCGCAGGGGGTGGTTTCTGAAACGAAAAGCGAGAGGGTGCCGGAAAAGGATTCCGCAGAAAATCATGAATAAACAGCAAATAAAAAAGATTCAAATAGAAGGCAACACAGTATTTGGCCTTTTATGAAAGGCTGTTGCTGAAAAATAACTAAAGTTATGGTATAACGTGCCGATAAAGAAAGAAAAAGAATGAAAAACCAGAGGGAAAGACATGAAGATTGATGACAGCCATTTGATTGAAGGGTACAGGCAGATAGCGCATGGACAGGTTCAGCGGCCGGATAAAGAGGCGAAGGAATCTGCCCTGCAACAGACCCGGACGGCTGCGGATGATGTCAACCTTTCTTCCAGGGCGCGCCAATACCAGAAAATGAAAAAGACTGCTATGGAAGCCCCGGACATTAGAAGCGATAAGGTAGAAGATATTCGCGCGAGAATTGAAGCGGGGACCTATAATGTTCGCGGAGAACAGGTTGCTTCCGGGATCGTTAAGGAATCAGTTGTAGATACCCTTTTATAACCTGAAAGGGCTTCCAGTCAGTCACAAAGGAGTTGGGTATGGAAAAGACCATCACTGGTTTGGTTGCCTTGCTGCACGAGCAGGCGGATATCTTTGAGACGCTACTGGAAATCCTGAAGAAGGAAAATCAGGCACTTGTCCGTGTCAATGTTGAGACGCTGCATCGTCTCGCCAAGGAAAAAGAGACCCTTTCCCTGAAGGGCCGTGTCTGTGAAACAACACGGCATACACTGCTTGAAAGGCTTAAAACGGGACTGGCTCTTAATTCTGACAGCCCGATAACCTTTTCCATGCTTGTCGAGAGAATTCCCGAGCACCTGCAACCCGCGCTGATTCAGGCACGGGACAGGCTGCTGAAGGTTGCAGAGGAAATAGTCCTTATTAATTGCCAGAATGGTGCGCTGATACAGGATTCCCTGCGGCTTATCGACAGTTGCCTGAACCTTGTGAGAGAAGCGGCGGGCAATGCGACCTATCAAAACGGCGGAAGGCTCAGCGACTCACGCCTGACCGGTGAACCCGCGACATTTTCCGCGAAGGCATAGGAGGACAGTCATGATAGGGTTATCTCACGCACTTGATATATCGAAATGGGCGCTGTTTGCAAATCAGCTTGCCATCAATGTTGTTGGCCATAATATTGCGAATGTCAATACAGAAGGATACTCACGCCAGCAGTTGATGCTTGAATCCAACATACCGACGACCTATTACCCGGGCCAGTTGGGATCAGGGGTCAGGGCAAATGCGATAAAACGGTCCTATGACCGGTTTTTAGGAGTCCAGACAACCAGCGAACTGCAGCCGCTCGGTTACTGGGAAGCGAAAAACAATATGTTGAAACAAGTCGAAGATGTTTTCAACGAATCGAATGGAAACTCCCTGAACCAGGCGATGAATACCTTCTGGGATTCCTGGCAGCAGTTGGCGGATGACCCCACGAACGATGCTTCACGAACCGCACTTGTCAGCAACGCCCAGGTTCTCGCATCCGAGATGAATCATTTGCACGACAACCTGTTCCAACTGCAGAAAGATGCGGATGCGCAGGTAAAATACACAGTGGGGCAGATTAACCAGCTTTCGGACGAAATTGCCGATTTAAACACGCAGATCGCGCAGGCCGAGGCGGGAAACCAGGACGCGAATGACTTCAGGGACCAGAGGGAATTAAAAATACAGGACCTCTCGAAATTAATCGATATCAATTATTTTGAAAATGACGCGGGGGAGGTAAATATCTTCACGGCGGGGGGGCGTTCTCTGGTTCAGACTGTTTTTTCAACGCACCTGAATGTCAGCGAGGATGGGACCAACCACGGATTTAGCAGGGTCATGTGGGAAGATGCCAATGGCGGGGCCACGGATATCACCGATGCGCTTCAGAATGGAAAAATAAAAGGCTATCTCGACACAAGGGACAAGGGAATCCCCGACATTCTCGCGGATCTGGATCGGGTTGCTGCCGGACTCGTCAACGAAGTTAATAAACTTCATTATTTTGGCTATGGGCTGAACGGAACAACCAATGTCAATTTCTTTAACCCGTTAACCCCGAGCTTTAATCAGGACAATGGCAATAACGGAGATGCGGGAATTACAGGGGATATTTATGACTTTACCGCCCTGAGCCGGGATGATTACCAGGTTGATTTTCAGACCGCCACCACCTATCAGATTACCAACGCGGCAACCGGCAATGTCGAGGGATTTCAGATTCGCTCCGGGAGCAACGACCAGATTGTTTTTGATGACGGTGGTGGGGCGACCACCATAACGTTGACCGCCGGGGCCTACACCTCGGACCAGCTGGCGGCCGAAATCGAAAATCAACTTGAAGCCAACTCAAGCGGAAACCAGGGCTATACGGTAAGCTGGGACGCGGCCAATCAGCATTTTCTTATCACCAATGACGCGGGAAACACGAATCCCCTCACCCTGAGCTGGACATCGGCCTCTTCAACTGCAGCAACCACGCTCGGATTTGCTACCACGGCGGACGACACCCTGACTGCGGGACAGACGGCTACCAGCGATAACAGTGCGGATCACACCTTTCAATATACCTCGGGGGCGGATGTTTTTTATGGCGGCATACGCTACCGGATAACCGATGGAAGCGGCGGCGGTCCGGCGGCGGGCGACCAGTTTACCATGAGTGTCACGCAGGACACGAGTCAGTTTATGGCGGTCAACCCGGATATCATTCAGGACAGCAACAAGGTTGCCGCGGCGCAGACCTCCGCAGATTTACCCGGAGACAACAGAGTCGCACTGGATCTTGTCGCATTGCAGCACGGGAACGTCATGCGCCAGGGCAAGGCAACGATTGATGAATTTTATAATGGCCTGGTCGGTTCCGTGGGGATATCTTCCCAGTCTTCGGAAAACCGGGTGAATC
Organism: Thermodesulfobacteriota bacterium; assembly: GCA_024763435.1. Taxonomy (GTDB): domain Bacteria; phylum Desulfobacterota; class S145-22; order S145-22; family S145-22; genus JANTFN01. The sequence continues at coordinate 12,906 of JANTFN010000013.1, forward strand.
ACTACCAGTCGATGAAGGAGCAGCTTGACTATCGCCGGGATACCGTTTCCGGGGTTTCCCTGGATGAAGAGATGGTAAATCTCGTGAAGTTCCAGCAGGCCTTTTCAGCAAACGGCAAGCTCATTTCCGCGATTGATGAAATGATGAAGGATTTGCTGAATATTGTGTAAAGCGGGAGGAATAGCATGATTGCAAGAGTTACAAATATATCAACTTACGACAGAATCCTGAAAAACATGCTTTATAATGCCGCAAAACTCCAGGATCTTCAGGAAAAGGTATCCTCCGGCAAGCGGATTAACCATCCATCAGATGATCCGCTGGGAGAAATAAAGACCCTTGACTACCGGACTATCCTCTCCAGCATTGATCACTATCTGGGCAACATCACCTACGGCAAGACCTGGGTTAATCAAATTGATTCCAGTATGAGCGACATGGGGACATTGATTTCAAGGGCAAAATCCCTTGCCATTTCCCAGGCCGCGGATACGGCGGACGCGACAACACGCAAGGGGACTTCTGTAGAAATTGGGAGTCTTTACCAGCGCATAATTGACCTTGCAAACTCGCAGGCTGGTGAAAATTACCTGTTTGGGGGAAGCATTACAAACCAGGCGCCTTTCAGCCTGGATGGGGTTTATCACGGGAATAATCAGCGCCTCTATATTGAAGCGGGGAAAGGTGTCCGATCGGAGATAAACGCCATCGGGTCAAATTTTCTCGCCACAGACTTGAACCCGGCTATCTCGACAGACGCGGCAACGGGCGGCTACACCTATTCGTCCAGTGATGTCACGGACCAGTTTATGATTGATTCAAGTAATGATACCCTTCAGGTGATGCTGGCGGGAGACACGGGGGGTGCCCCGCGGGATGTCCAACTGACGGCAGGGGGCTATACCGGAGATGCGCTTGCGACCCACCTTCAGGACCAGATACGGCTCCTTGGAACCGCTGGCGGCGTTGACTATGGAAAAGTAACTGTTGCCTATGATGCCGCGACAGACCATTTTACTGTTGACAGCGGGGATCCCGCGACCAATTTCGATACTTTTCAGAACGCGGCAGGTAGCAGTGCCCGCCAGACGCTGGGTTTCAGCGCGGATATCACGGGTAACGGCGATACGGATGTGGAATCCGACACGGCGGTTGCCTTCAATGTGATTTCCGGCGTTAATGACAGCTTTACCGTTGCGGTTGACGGCGGTGCCGCGCACAGCATTACGCTTACCGCCGGAACTTACACGGCGGCCTCGCTCGTAACGGAAATGCAGACGCAGTTGAATACCGCTCTTGGCGCTGGTGTTGTCGCCGTTGATTATGACACGTCACACAGCAACCGCTTTACCCTCACGTCCGCGACAACAGGAACGACTTCATCCGTGACGCTCCTTCCCGGCACGAATGATTTTCTAAGAATGGCCGGCCTGGAACCGGACCTCTCCGTCCAGGGAACAACGCCGACCCTTATTTCCGATCTGAATGCGGGAAGCGGCGTCACGTTAGGCGTTATAAATGTAACAGACAGGGCGGGAAACAGCGCGAATATTGATTTAACCGGCGCGACAACGGTAGCGGATATCCTGCAGACCATCAATGCAGTTGCGGGTGTCAATGTGACCGCATCCCTGAACGCGGGGAAGAGTAGTATCATTATGACAGATACCAACGCGCCGCCCGCGCAGCACCAGAATCTTGCCATAACAGATGTAAGCGGAACGGCAGCCGGTGATCTGGGTATTGCCCAGGATGTCCCGGGCAATATTACCGGGAAGGACCTGGACCCAGCTGTTACGGAACAGACGAGAATTGCAGCGCTTTACGGAGGTCAGGGGAGAACGCTTGGATTGATTCAGGTGGAAAACGGCGGCGTTGAGGGAACTGTTGATTTATCAGGGGCTGTTTCTGTGCAGGATATCCTGACCCGGGTTAACGCGGATTCGAACAGTGCGTTGAATATTTCCGCGTCGGTTATGACATCTGGAAAGGCCCTGGACATCACTTCGAGTGATGGAAACACGGTTGCCCTTGTCTTCGACGGAGATGATAATAAAAGCAGCTCCGCCCTGGGTATCCAGGGGGAGCAGGATATCTTGAAAACATTCAGGCTTTTGAAGGAAGCACTTGAAAAAAATGATGGGCACGCCATTCAGGGGATTCTTCAGCATTTTGATGAAGGGTTGAAGGAGACCCTTTCCGAGCATGCTGTTATCGGGGCTTCGTCTAATAAACTGGAGCGGGCCGTGACGATTCAGACGGAACTCCAGGTAAATACCGCCCAAGCCCTGTCAAATACAGAGGATGCGGATATTCTGAAAACACTGTCGGATTTCAGTCTTCAACAAACAGCCCTTCAGGTTTCACTTCAGTCCGCCGCGAGAATAATTCAGCCAACATTGCTCGATTTTCTAAGATAACGGGAGAAAGCATGCTCATTCTGACACGGAAGTCGGGCGAGCGTATCGCGATTGGTGACGATATCGTCCTTAAAATTCTCGAAATTCACGGTAAGCAGGTCAAAATCGGTATTGAGGCACCCAAGCACATGGCCGTCCATCGGGGGGAAGTTTTTGAACGGATTCAAGAGGCCAATTTAAAAGCGGCATCTCCGGACCCTTCCGTTTTTGGGAAGTTGCCCGAGGCGTTAAAGAAACGGACGCATATTGCCGATAAAGATACTTAAGGGGAGAAAACAGTGCTTTTAAAAGGAACACGCCTCGGCGATGTTGAAATAGCAGACGAGAAGGTCATCACGTTTCCCAACGGAATTCTGGGATTTGAAGAAATGAAGCGATTTGTCCTGCTTACACCGAATCCCTCGGTTCCATTTCACTGGCTTCAGTCCGTGGAGAGTCCTCCGCTTGCCTTCGTGGCGATCAATCCGCTTGTGTTTCATCCTGAATACAAGATGAGTATCCCGGAAGCGCAATTGCGTGTTGTTCAGGATGATACGGATACAGAGATTGCGGTGCTGGTTATTGTTACCATCCCCAAAGACCCGGAAAAAATGACCGCGAATATGGCCGGTCCCCTCCTTATAAACGCCCGGAACCGGATCGGCGTACAGGCTGTTCTTGGCGACGAAACCTATTCAACCCATCATCTCATTATAAAAGAACTCCAGGAATCGGGAAAAGACGCGCAATACCCTGTCAAAGATGGACTTGAACAGATAGCAACGCATTACTGAGTCCCCTATGCCTATAAAAGTTCGGGTCAGGTGATGTCCTGTGCTATGGTGTTGAACTTTTTCCCAAGTGCTGAACCCG